>JAYTFO010000289.1:0-7713 GCA_043734305.1 Acidobacteriota bacterium
CGCGTTTGGCAAGCCGCTGGCCGAGCAATCGGTCTGGCACGAGCGCATCGCCGAGTCGCGCTGCATGATCGACCAGGCCCGGCTGCTGACGCTGAACGCCGCCTGGAAGATGGACACCGCCGGCAACAAGGACGCTCGCGCCGAAATCGCGATGATCAAGGTGGTCGCGCCCAACATGTCTTGCAAAGTCGTTGATTGGGCGATCCAGGCGCATGGCGCGGCCGGCGTGAGCCAGGACTTCTGGCTGGCCGAAGCCTATGCGCATCAGCGCACCGTTCGCATCGTCGATGGACCTGATGAAGTGCACCGCAACGCGATTGCCAAGCTGGAACTGGCCAAACGCGCGGCGCTGGCGCCGCTACGCTGAGCGTCGCAGCGCTTTTTCTGGAAATTTCAGTAAAAAGTGGCTGTAACGCGCGTCTGGTGTGCGTAAGAAGCTATAAAAAATGTAGCAATCGGCATTTCCGCCGCAACGCTCAGTCGAGCTTGGCGCCCGATTTGGTTAGCGCGGGCAGTTCAGGGATTTCTCCGGTTTCAAGCAACTTGGCCAGATGCGGGCGCCAGACGTTCAATATCTCCGCCGCCTCCTGAGTCGTCAGGGCTTTAATGTCTTCCACGATGCGAACGTGCTTGCCGGCAAATAGTAGCTCCGCAATACGCTCAATAACGCCAGTCAGTGACGCGACCATGTCGGCCCTGGTTTCGAGAGAAGCCTTTGCTGGTGCTTCA
Source organism: Acidobacteriota bacterium (assembly GCA_043734305.1). Taxonomy (GTDB): domain Bacteria; phylum Acidobacteriota; class Terriglobia; order Terriglobales; family Acidobacteriaceae; genus Acidiflorens. Next base: position 730 of record JAYTFO010000289.1, read on the forward strand.
CGGTGGAGCAGGTCGATAACATTCTGGCGGGAAAACGAAAAATCAGCGCCACTATGGCGGGCAAATTGAGCAAATTTTTTGGTATTAGCTTGGCTGTAGTTGTGTCGATATCATAGAGTTGACACACGATGCCGTTGAGACTCCATGCGATTGCTTGTCACCTTCTCGTGTTCAGCACGCTTAGTGCCGACGTGATACTCCCATTTCAGGAATGTAAAAGCCAGTTGCGACAACAAAATGTGCGCGAGAATCGCCCCGGCCGCGAAGCCGTCACCTATTAACCGTCTGTACGTGCGATCCGGCTCCTGGGAAATTGTTATAACCTTATTAATGATGTCGAAGTATCTGACACCTTGTTCGGTGATTCTGATCGAGTCGCCAAAGACATAGTGGCGAATTGCGAGCACGCTCAAGACGATGACGACCACGGGTATATCGACGATCCAGAGACACCGAATGAAAAATTCACGTTTGCGCTTTTCAGAGCCATCCTGCGACCGACTGGCTGATTTGAGCAGCAAGGCATCGATCATGAAGAAAGATACAAAGATGCTTAGTGACATCAACTCGCTAGTGTGAAGCCGCTCGCTAAGTTGCAAATCGCAGTTGAGATTGGGTGGTTGGCATTTCAAATTGATAAATGCATACCAAAACGCCACATCGGCCGCGCAAATAACAAGAGCCGCAATTCCAAACACGACGGCGAACTTGCCCAAACCGTCTTGGGCTTTCTTGTTATGCACGAATTCGGAATATACGAACTCGATAGTGCCGAAGAAAATTATTGATGTATTCAAAAAGAAGGCTGCGACGATCCAATTTTCCAGCTCGAAGACAGTTTTTGTCTCTAGTTTGGAGTGGTAGAACCAGCTTACCCCTATGGCTACCGCGCAACCGACTACGAATGGCGCAATAGCATGAAGGGCTGCGCTGCGGTAGAGCGTGCCATTCGAGATGTCGCTCTCCTGTCGTCGTGTCATTTCGCTATTCTTGAAAGATAGGACTGGCCGAAATACGAATCACTATGCTTGAAGAGTTGGATGATGTTGCCCGATACGATCGGGTCTGCGCGTTCCAGCAACTCGATCGCACGCAGGGCCACCTCTTCAGGTGTGAGCCACTTCGCATGATCCCCTTTGGGTTTCATCTGCCTCTCTTCGAGCGTCAGCATCGTCGCAAGCGCAAAGCAGTTTGCGCGAATGCCGGCGTGCAGATATTCATTCGACAGTGTCACCGTGAAAGCTTCAACCGCTGCCTTGGCGCTGTTGAAGGCACCCATCTTTGGATAGCACTGGTACTGGCTATGCGCGGTGAAGTTGACAATGTCGCCGCCGCCTCTCTCTATCATCAGCGGCAGGAGGGCATGTGCCACACCGTAGACCGTCAGGAAGTTGCTCTCCATCACCTTACGCGCCTCGGAGACCGGCAGATCGCCAATTTCCAGGTAGCCAGGGAAGTAACCGGTGCAGTTGATGACGCCGAACGATTCGGAGAACTCTTTTTGGACGGTGTCGTAAAGCTGGTCAAGCGCCGCAGCGTCTATCAGATCCATATCGGTCAATTGAACAAGTCGGTTTGCTTTGGCAATGTTACTCAGGGCTGTTGGTCGCCGACTCACCGCGATGACACTGTGCCCTCTGTCCAGTCCGATGCCCACTAGTGCCTTGCCGAGATGGCTACTGGCCCCCGTCACTATGAATTGAATTTTTTCTTTGCTCATACGTTTTTATACGTTAACTATATCTAGTGACTTGTCGAGCACCCTCTGGAAGATGCCACAGTCATCATAGACAAGTGCGCCCGGTAAAACCCGCAACGTTGAGCAAGTAGAGCTGCTTTCGCAGCTTTCAGCGTTTACGGCGATCAACTCACCCGCGACGTCCAGCCACACGATGCCACCGCGCCGCCAAGCAGTCCACGACCCCATCGCGGGTTCGCTTGACCCTTTGGTTAGCTGGGCCTGTGTCGGCAGAAATGCAATAGATTCGAAGTTGCTATCGTCGCGGCGCTTGGCAACGAACTGGTCGCGACAGACATGACCCTTCACAACATTGCAGCGCGGAAACAGTGCAAACATCGCCGAGTCGAGCGTGGGTGGTTGTGCGAGGAAGTCCTTTGCGGCGCGGAGGATAAGCTTCACCGCACCACTTTCCGTGCGCGGCGCCTCAAAGAACAGAACCGAGTCAGACGAAAGCACGATTTCGTCGATGTGGTGCGTAACGTAAAGGACGGTCATCGACGTGCTGCTTATCGCGCGCTGCAGTCCATCGATAACGCTGCCGCGTAGCGCCGGGTCTAGGCCCGCGCATGGTTCATCGAGCAGCAGAATCGTCGGTTCAATCGACAGCGCACGAAGAATTGCAAGGCGCTGCCGCTCACCGCCGCTCAGCACTGAAACCGCTGTTCGATTTTCCAGGATTTTTTCGAGTCGTAGGTCCGCCACCAGTCGTTTAAATTGGCACCCGGGCGCCTGCCCGCGCGCCTGAAGCAGGTAACGTGCATTGTCCCGTGCGCTCAGATGCTCGAAGATCACCGGATCCTGCGACAGGAAAGAGATGGAAGTCGTATCGCCGCTGACGTTGATGCAGCCCGACGCCGGCTTCTCAAGCCGCGCTACCATTCGCAGGAACGTCGACTTGCCAATGCCGCTGATGCCGACCAGCGCCGTCACTGAACCGCGAGTCGAATCACCCAGATTAATGGTGAGATCCTCGAAGAGCTGTCGCTTCCCGCGAAGAAAGGAGACACCCTCGAACTGGATGACGGACTTCATGGGCGGTGCTTTCGGCACATACATCATGTCGTCGCGCGGCTCCGCGCGGATAGGCCATATGCACAGGCCAGGCCGATCAACAATGATAGCGCCGAGCAGATTGCCGCTACGCTCAAGTTGGAGGTTCGACCTTCCATCGCGCGGTCCAGCGCGGAGGCGAAAGACGGCACATCACTGCTAAATGCTGAATTGATTGTGTGGTCGTTCCACACAAGTGAAAACGCACAGAACGCACCAAGAACGTAGGTGAACAGGAACCGCTTGACGAAGGAGCGAGCGACGACGTGGCGAATTGGCACCTCGTGCGCGCGGTAGAAGTCCATCTCGATCGCCTTAACGGAAAAATGAGCGACGATGAAAAAACCAAACAGCAACGGCGAGATCGTGGCTACGTGCCCCACCACCCACGCGACGACCCCATGGTCGTTTCTCAGCACCGCCAGCGCCCAGTCGTACGTGGCCTGAAGCATATAGCTGGTCGGCAAGGCTGACAGCAGCAGAGCGCTGGCGAGAACCACTACGACCCCGCGAGTCAGGCCCGCGAAGGCGATCGGCCAGGACATTGAGCACAAAATTGCCAGTAGGCCGGAGAACACGGATGTCAGGATGCATACCAGAATGCCAAGCGCTGTCGTCAGGCGGAATGGTGCTAACGCCAGGATCATTTCGAGGTCCATTTCGTGCCGTAGGGACCAGACAATCAGTACGACCGCAGCCACGACGGCGGCGGCGTAGGTCTGTAACATGCGCAGGGCGGCGACCTCATGCCATCGCGGCGCTAGCGACGTGGGGAATTGCCCCGCTGGCACGATGGCTGCTACGACCCGGATGACGTACCGTGCCACCACGAAGACGGCAACGCCGAGCATCAGCGTCGCGGCGAATTCCACACCGCCGACCACTGCGACGAAATCATGGGCCAGTTGCGGGCTGGACTTCGAGATCAAGCTGAACTGGCGCGTGGTCCAGTGCGTGAGCAACTCGACGTGGTTTCCGGGCGATGCCCGGAAAACGATAGCGGCTGTGGTGTTCTCGATCATGGTAGCCGCAAAAGCCATACAGCAACAAACCTGGAAGGTCGATGTCACGCTGGGAAGGACGACATCGCGAATGAAGCGGCTACGTGAAAGGCCATGCACCACCGCGTAATCTTCCCTATTCCGACCGATTAGTGTGTATCGGGTGATCATGATGAACGCGAACAGGCTGCCGAAACGCAGCGCCTGGGTTGCGACGATCACAGCCAGCACGGCAAGCGCAGGCCAATCGGTCGTGCGCACCGTGCTCCACTGGGTGTCCAGCGCCCGGCGCATGACGAACCCGATCACAGCCTCACCGAGAAAGAACGGCAAAATTAGCATGATGCCCCCGGCGCGCGACAGCCCTTTTCGCGCGTGGACGACACCGAGGCTCGCAACAAGCCCAATTGATGCCGAGCCGAAAGCAACCGCCATCGAAAGCAAAACAGTGCGCCACGAAGCTCCGAAGAGTTCCTCGATGTCGCCTGGGCTCAGCGAGAGGGCGGCATCGATGGCGACAAAAAGCCGGTCGAGGCGCAGCAGAGGCAGAATGAGGAACAACAGCGGCAACGCGAGGCTGACGAGGCAAACCAGTCGCATCATCTCCTGCCGTTGAGCCCGATCTAATTTCACGCCACGCTTACTTCTTGCCACTCATCAGATTGAGTTGGGAGAACACCCTGGCCCGTGATACCTCGATTTCTGCCTTAGCTTTCTTTAGCCCCTTCTCAATGTCGATTTCACCGGTCCAGGCCTCCTGCATAAACTTTTCGATCACCGAACGAACCATGCTCGCTTCGGGGCCGGCCTCGTTCATGTACACGCCTCGGCGCAGTGAAGCGCGTAGCGCGGCGGCATACGGCAGCGCTTTAACGTCGGGATCGTCGTAGACCGAATCGAGCGGTGAAGCCAATCCCTTCTTTGCCAGTTCGACCTGCGACTCCCGTTGCATCAAGTGAATAACGTATCGGAACGCTTCGGCTTTCTTCTTGGAATGTTTGTTGACAAAGAACGAACCGCCGGCGAGCATAGACACGTTTCCTGGAATCGGGGCGAACCCAAAATCGCCAGCCGTGCTAGCACGCTCTTTTTCGGGTTTCGACAGTTGTATGAGCTCTGGGATGTAGTCCGTCCACATAATGGCCATCGCGACATTTCCCTTCCTTAGTTGGTCTATTTGCTGTTCTGGTTTGGTTGCGATGAAGTTGCCGGCGGTGTAGGGCTTAAGGGAAAGATAGTATTTCGAGGCGGCGATTGCCTTAGGTGAATCGAGCAGCACCGCTGTTTCCGGACCGCCCATCCAGCCGAACTGCTTGTCCATCGTGCGCCCGCCCAGTCCGAAAAGGATGTTCATCCATTCGTAGTAGAGCCAACCGTCGGCCGCCCCTTCCAGAACGATCCCGTAGGTATTAAGCGATTTATTGGTGAAGAACTCTGCTACCGAACGGAATTCGTCCCAGGTCTTAGGCGGTTCAAGAGTCTTTCCTTTGTGATGGGTGGCATAGGCTTGCACGGCCTTCGGATCTGCAAACATTTTCTTGTTGTAGACCAGCAGCATCGTGTTCAGAGCGAATGGATAGCCAATTGGCTCGATCTCTGAATCTTCCTTGAAAGGCTTTTTGTAGTAGTAGCCCACTTCCTTCCACCCCGCAGGGAAGATGTCGCTCTCAAACGCAAGCTCGTCGGGAAGCACCCCCTTTTTCAGTTCTGCTAACGGCGAAACATAGTCGTTTCTGACGAAGCTCGACAGTAGGAAGTTGTACTGAAGAACAATATCGTACTTTCCCGTCTTGTTGAAGAAATCCTGCGTCGCCTTCGTTTCCGCGTCCTCGAAGGAGACCTTCTCGAAGTGAAGAGTTCCCTGTTTTTTCTTCTCGAAACTTGCCCGCGACAGCTCCATCGCATTGATATTTGCGGAATCCTCGCCGAGGATGACGATTTCCTTGCGCGAGTTTTCGCATCCGCAGAGTAGGGCGTTCATGATGCAAAGGACGCCAAACAATTTCCAACGTAGGACGTAGTACACAAGAACTCCTTTGGTTAAGGCGAAACGTGAGCGATTTAACCTATCCTTATAGGTCAATTGTCCTTCTCTACCTAGAACTATTCTAGAGTGCAGTGCAGTCGCGAACCTCGCTCCACCCCAACCTCTATCTCAATCCCGTTCGCCGGTCATGAAGGATGGGCAAGACCGATCCTGAGGCGCCGCGCCATGCGCAGCAGTCGATGGTGCTGGTGCCGCGCGACGCGGCGGGCGTTACGGTGCTGCGCCACCTCTCGGTGTTCGGCTACGACGACGCACCGCATGGCCACATGGACGTGCAGCTCGAAAACGTCCGCGTCCCGGCGGCCAGCATCCTTCTGGGCGAGGGCAGGGGCTTTGAGATCGCGCAGGGCCGCCTCGGGCCTGGGCGTATCCACCACTGCATGCGCTCGATTGGCGCTGCCGAAAGGGCGCTCGAGATGATGTGCGACCGGCTGCGCGCGCGCATCGCGTTTGGCAAGCCGCTGGCCGAGCAATCGGTCTGGCACGAGCGCATTGCCGAGTCGCGCTGCATGATCGACCAGGCCCGGCTGCTGACGCTGAACGCCGCCTGGAAGATGGACACCGTCGGCAACAAGGACGCACGCGCCGAGATCGCGATGATCAAGGTGGTCGCGCCCAACATGTCGTGCAAAGTGGTCGATTGGGCGATCCAGGCGCATGGCGCGGCCGGCGTCAGCCAGGACTTCTGGCTGGCCGAAGCCTATGCGCATCAGCGCACCGTTCGCATCGTCGATGGACCCGATGAAGTGCACCGCAACGCGATTGCCAAGCTGGAACTGGCCAAACGCGCGGCCCTGGCGCCGCTACGCTGAGCGTCGCAGCGCTTTTTCTGGAAATTCCAGTAAAAAGTGGCTGTAACGCGCGTCTGGTGTGCGTAAGAAGCTATAAAAAATGTAGCAAACGGCATTTCCGCCGCAACGCTCAGTCGAGCTTTGCGCCCACCGCCCTGGCCAGCGCGCCCCAGCGTGCCGACTCGGCGAAGATGAAGGGGCCGAATTCTTCCGGCTTGCTGCCGACCACTTCGACGCCTTGCTGCGCGAACTTTTCCTTCAGGTTTCGCGCGCGCAGTGCATAGCTGCTTTGACTGATTCGCGTACGCAAACGCTCGGCCCTGCACAACGCGATGAACAGCGCCATGGGCGGCA
>JAYTFO010000290.1:0-1748 GCA_043734305.1 Acidobacteriota bacterium
GTTCAGCGCGTTGATCGTCTCGATCGAATCCCGTTGGATGCCGTCCGTCAGGCCACTCGGATTCTTGACGTATAGCACCGGGTCGCCGATCGAGTTGAATTTCACGCCTTGGAACTTGCTGGGCAATATTCCCGCCGACCACTGCCTGCCTGCAATGGGCTGCATTTGGCCACCCTTCCCAGCAGACATCAAGACTACGAACCCAGGCAGGTTCTCAGTCTCGGCGCCCAAGCCGTAGATCACCCATGAGCCCATGCTCGGCCGGCCGGTGATGATGGAACCAGTGTTCATCACGGTGTGCGCCGGATCGTGATTGATTTGCTCCGTATACATGGAGCGGACGACACACACGTCGTCGGCAACGCTACCCATGTGTGGAAACAGATTGCACAAATCCATCCCGGACTTGCCGAATTTCTGAAAAGTATGTTGAGGGCCAAAACAGATTAGGGGCCGTCCCTGCAGTTGTGCGATCTGCTGGCCCGTGGTGAACGACTCAGGCATCGGCTTGCCATGCATCGCCGCGAGCTTCGGCTTGTTGTCGAAAACCTCCAGATGCGAAGGTCCTCCAGCCTGGTAGAGGAAGATCACGCGCTTCGCCTTCGCGGGATGATGTAGCGGATTCACTACGCCCTGGGTTCCCGCCGCGAAAGCGGGTTTGCTCAGCAGCGAATTGAGCGCCATCAATCCGAGGCCGGCTGCTCCGCGCCCGATAAAGGTACGCCGGCAAATCTCGCGGGTCTTTCTTAATGCTTCATCCATGGTTAGTTCCGCTTTAATTACGTGTTATCGTCTCGTGCAGATTCAGAATTGCCCGTGCCACAGTGGTCATGGCTGCCAGTTCATTTGGATTTACCCCGGGGGCTAAAGGTGCTTCACCAACCCGGACGAACTGGCTCGCCCCGTTCGGCGTTGCGCGAAATGCCGCTAAACTCCTGCGATGCAAACCGGTCAGAAGCTGCTCTTCGGCAGGCGTTGGCTTGCGATTGAGCGCTCTCTCAAATGCCCAATCGATCCGCTGGTTCAGATTCGGTCCGCCCTTGGTCAGCATACCCTCCGCGAACACGCGCGCCGCTTCCAGAAAAACCGGATCGTTCAGCAGCTCCAAAGCCTGTGACGGCGTATTGGAACTCGTCCGATTCACCGTGCACTCCTCCCGACTCGGAGCATCGAAGTTCAGTAGCGTCGGATTGGGAAAAGTGCGCTGCCAAATCGTGTACAAACCGCGGCGATACAGGTCATCTCCGTGGCTGGCGGAGTATTCGCGTTTGGGAAAATTCATAGCGGCAAGATAGCCGTCGGGTTGATACGGCCGGACACTGGGGCCCCCAAATTTCTCCACCAGCAGGCCGGAAACCGAGAGCGCGATGTCATGCACCACTTCCGCATCCGTGCGCATGCGGCTCTGCCGCGCAAGCATCCTGTTATCCGGATCCGCTTCGTTCAACTGCGGCGTCCCAGTCGATGATTGCCGATAGGTTTGACTTGTCACGATGGTCCTGATGATGTGTTTGACATCCCAGGCGTGCGCGCCTTCAGCCTGCCAGTGCGGCTCCATGAACTCGGCTGCCAACCAGTCCAGCAGCTCCGGATGGCTTGGCCATTCACCCTGCGACCCCAGATCGTCGAGCACCTTGGACAGCCCGGTACCAAAGAACTCCCTCCACATGCGGTTCACGAACACGCGAGCAGTCAACGGATTCTGAGGGGAGACAATCCAGTTCGCGAGATCGAGACGATTGGCCCGG
>JAYTFO010000291.1:0-4565 GCA_043734305.1 Acidobacteriota bacterium
GTTGATGGCAAACATCATTTCCATCATTTTGCGCGCGGTCTGCTTCGGCTTCTTGTCATCTTTATCGAATGAGCCTTCGACGTGACAGTATTCGCACTCCACTCCGAGCGAGGCGGAGATGAATTGCATTGTGGGTATAAGCTGGTCCGCCGGAATCCCCTTCACCATCTGGATGTTCTTGAAGGCCTGATCGGCTGTTTTCGGCGCCGATGGTGCGGGCGCATTCTGAGCGTTAACGGAGATTGTCTTCGGTGCGATCATCATCAACAGGAGCGCGATCGCTGCCGTGAGGTTTGCCGACAACCGCGGGCGGAATTTTCGGTGCATAGGAGCTTTCCCCACCTGAATGTATGGCGGAAGTGTATCAAACAGTTTGCGGTGCGCGGCCACTCCAACGACCTTTAGTGGAATGGGTAGATTCATGCCATTCCCAAAACCCGCCCGCATCGGAGTCTTTCCCCAACCAAGCCAGCTATCGATTTCGTGTTCACGCAGCCTGAAACGGGTGCTACTCTTCGGTGGATGAACTTAACCTCTATGAAGCGCTTCCTGCACTTGTTTGTTCTCGGAATTCTGGTAACTCCCTGTTTCGCCGACAGTCTCACTTACGTGCGTGCGGACAGGCCGTTGATTCAGGAGCACCTCAAGCTGGCCCACGATGCGGTGGCCGATCGCATTCAAACCCTGCGTAGTCTGCTGAAGAAGGCAGGGTGTCCGCAGGTGCTCGAGCAGGAAGTTCCCAAGGAGGAATTTCCAAACCTCATTTGTCTGTTGCCGGGTGAGGAAGAGGGCACGATCGTCGTAGGCGCCTCTTCGGACTACGCGCCGGAGGAGGGGAAGGCTCCCGCTCGATGGGGGACGCTTGCTCTGTTACCGCTGTTGGCCGAGTCGCTCGCGCCGGTGCACCACCGGCTTACTCTGATGCTCGTGGCGTTTACCGGGCATGAGCACGGGATGCGCGGTGCCACGTGGTATTTGAGCCAGCTGACCGAGGATCAGCGCAAGCCGATTAAGGTGATGATCAGCCTCGACAATGTTGGCAGCACGCCGGCCGTGTATGCGCTGGCGCAGTCTGACAAGACGCTCGCCAACTGGTTGCAAGTGGCGGCGTTCTCCCTGCGATTCCCGACTCCGCCTCTGGTAGATGCGAGCACTGCCGACCTGCCGCTACGGAACGGGGTAGTGGCTGGCCAGGACGAAGATCTGTGGGGAGACGCAAAGCCTTTTGAGCACGAACACATTCCAGCGATTACGATTCAATCGGCCACGCCCGCCATGCTCCCAACCTTGTGGCGGAGCGGAGCAATTCCGAATCGCGTTACGGGAACCGCGTTTGATATCGATTCCTACGAGGACACGTATCGCCTGCTGGCCGTGTACGTGCTGTATCTGGACCGAAACCTGGGCAGGCCGCTGATTGAGCTGGGCACTTATTCGGGAAAGCTGGTCGATACGGTGGGTGTTTTTTCGTCCAGCCCGCTCGATGTGTCGGTGAAGGTCGATCGCTTCTCGAGTGCAAACGACATGAACCGCTATGAACGAATTCTGCACGAGGGTGGGCAGGATGCGCTGGCGGATGCGCTTGGGAATGAAAGTGAAAAAGGTAACTACCGCTTCGGAGTCGCGCTCGCCTATGGCGTCAAGTTGGCCGTTTTACAAAACTCCGGAAAGTCGCCGCACGTTTTCTTGGTGGGGACGCGTGTCAAGCCGACGGGAAACTTGTCACAAGAGTACCGCTTTACGGCGATTCGGCTGAACCTGAACAGCAATGGCGCGGGAGATGGCCAGTACTATAACGCGGTCAGGCTTCGATTTAACAAGAAGCATGAACTTGAGATCGACGAATCCAGTGCCAATCCAGACGACATCATGCATGTGCAACTGGAGCAGCCGAAGTTTCCCAAGACTTCGCCCACGACGGTGGCGTCTGCGACGACGGCGCAAAAGAATGCCCCTGCTGCAGCAAATGCGTCAGCCGCAACGACCGCACCGGCCGTAACCCAAACCGCATCGGGGACGGTTGCCGCTTCGTCGGGTGGGGCCCCGGTTGTAGCGTTGGCGACTGGCCCACAGGGTGTAAGCACTCCGCCGCCATCGGCCACAAGCGAACCACTCACTACGCCCACATTTCATGCGCAGGCACAACTGGTGCAACTGGATATCGCGGTGACGGATTCCAGCGGTCATCCGGTCCTGGGACTGCAACCGTCGGACTTTACGGTGCTGGAAGACGGCAAGCCACAAGAGATACGCGTTTTTGAGCCGTACGCAGCGACTGCGGCACCGGCGGCTGCGAGTTCGGTAGCGGCTCCGGTGGCTCTGCCTCCGCATACGTTCACGAACCGAATGGTGGTGGCTCCCGAGCAAGGGCCGCTCAGCATTCTGCTGCTGGACCTTTGGAATACGCCGGTCTCAGATCAGGCGTATGCGCGCAAACAGACAATCGAATTCCTGAAGACGCTTCCCAAGGGCAGGACGCTTGCGATGTTTGTGTTTGGCAGCAAGCTGATCATGGTGCAGGGATTCACGGACGACCCCGCGACGCTGGTGGCTGCCGCGGAGAAGGTGATGAACGAAAAGTCCCTGCTGCTCAGGACAGACGCGGAGCGACAATCGTTCCAGGGCGCGACAGACGACATTGGCCGCTTTGCCATGCCGACAGTGACCACTCCGGGGGCTCCCTCGGGTGCACTCAATAACGTTGGTGAGGGCGGAGGCATCGATCTCGGTTCGACCAAGGCGCGCCAGCGGACCAACTCCATGATGGAGTCCGATCGTACTGCGCAACGGGTATTCACTACTCTTAACGCTTTGAGTGCGCTCGCACGAGCGGTTTCGAGTTATCCGGGACGCAAGAATCTAATATGGCTCTCGGGAAGCTTTCCGGTGCGGTTGAAACCGTCAGCGGCCGAGATGGCGCAAGTGAGCGTAGGCAGTGTCTCGCAAACAAGCGGGCTGCAACTCGCGCCCAATTTTGCCGCCGAGTTGAGAGTTGCCACCAAGGCGCTCGCCACCGCGCGCATTGCCGTGTACCCGATTGATGTCCGCGGGATACAGACAACGGGCGTGAATCTCTCGGTCGGTGCTTCCGAGAGTGCGAGCTTTGCCGGGACGGAAAATCCTACTGCTTTCAAAGACAACATGAATATTCAATCCGCAACGCGCTTTGAGGAACAGAGTGCGATGGAGGAAGTCGCGGAGCAAACCGGCGGAGAGGTCCTCACGGGCAATGATGTGCGCGGCTCAATTGGTCGCGCGCTTACGGATGGTTCCACTTACTACGCGCTGGCCTACACGCCCGCCAAAGGCGAGACGGGACAGGAATTCCGCAAGATCGAGGTGAAGCTCAATCGCAAGGGTGTGAAGCTGGCGTATCGTCCGGGCTATTTCCCAAATGGCAAGCCCGAAGGAGCAGCGCCGAAGACGCATCCGTTGATTGTCGCGATGCAGCCGGGCGTGCCGCCGTCCACGGTGATCCCGCTGACCGTGGAAGTGCTTCCGCCTGACACAACGAATAAGAAAGCAAAGATCACCTATACCATCGACATTCGCGGCATTGAATTCGCCGACACTGCGGAGCGCCGCAAGCGTGCCGTGATTGATTGCATCTCTGTGGCCTTTAGCAAGGAGGGTGCGCCGGTCGGGCAGATATCCAACACCATGGACGCCACGCTGCCGGTGGCGGATTACGAGGCTGCCTTGCGAAACGGATTGGTCGTGCCTCAGGAATTGGAACTGCCGCCCGGGGAGTACATCCTGCGACTGGGCGTGATGGATCACGGATCGCAGAAGATCGGGACCGTGGATGCGCCACTGACGGTGGCGGCTGTGAAGTAGGTAGCGCCGCCGCCACGACAGCCGCCGGGACGTTGGCGCCACACTTTCGCCGCGTACAAGAACGTTGGCTGCCGGTTGATACCTTCCTGGACTGCATGACACGTCCGAACACCTCACAAAAAATCCCCATCGTAAACGTTAACGAAGTGGTTTAGTATCGTCGGTTCCCACATTCGGGACGTCAAATCTCTCAATTTTTTGGAGACTCTCATGGACCGTCGCTTGGTTCGCCTGTTCGCAGTGCTCGCCGCCTTCAGCGGATTGCTCAACTTCGCTGGAGCGCAAGAGAAGTTGCCGTATCGCAATTCCGCGCTGCCGGTGGAACAGCGGGTTGCCGATTTGCTCTCCCGCATGACGCTTGAGGAAAAGATTGCCCAGTTGGGTGGAACCTGGCAGAACCGGGGGATCGTGAAGGACGAGGCTTTATTTTTCGTTGGCAAGGATCGCGCATTCCAGCCTGATCGCGCTGCCGTACTTCTGCACGATGGACTCGGTGAAATGACCCGGCCGGGCGAGCAGCGCGGGCCCCGCGAAATGGCGGAGTTCACCAACACGGTTCAGAAGTGGGTCATGGAGCACACGCGGTTGGGCATCCCTGTCCTGTTCCACGAGGAGTGCCTGCACGGCAACGCCTCCCCGAAGGGTACTTCGTTCCCGCAGGCCATCGGGCTGGCTTCCACCTGGGACACTGCTCTGGTTCACGACGTCTTCACTGCGATCGCTCAGGA
>JAYTFO010000292.1:0-1783 GCA_043734305.1 Acidobacteriota bacterium
TCGATCACTCCGCTACGCAAACTGACCAAACAGTATTGGCTGATTGGCGTCCGCCGCATGATCGGATTATTTGCTTTTTTTTACGGATGCCTTCACTTCACCACCTATCTCTGGCTCGACAAGTTCTTCGACGTTCACGAGATGATCAAGGACATCGCGAAGCGTCCGTTCATCACCATGGGGTTTTTCGCGTTTGTGTGCATGATCCCGCTGGCGATTACGTCTACCCAAGGCTGGATTCGGCGACTCGGCAAAAACTGGCAGAGACTGCATCGCCTGATTTACCTCACTGGGATCGGCGGCGTGGTGCACTATATCTGGCTGGTAAAAGCCGACCTGCGGAAACCGTTGCAGTACGCGTGCGTGCTCGCCATCTTGCTGACTTACCGGATCGTGGTCTGGCTGAGAGAAGCACGGAAGACCGCCAGCCCCATGCGCGGCCCCGCGCCAGAAGCGACGGTGTGATCAGGTCATTGCTTGGCAATCGGCAATATCTCCGCCGTCGGAGACGCGGCAGACGACGTCTCTACCAACGAGTACGGGAAGGTCATGCAGCCGCCTTCCCGGCGAGAATGCCGTCGATCTTCTTTAACTCTTCCGCGGAGAACGCCAGGTTCTTGAGCGCGGCCACGTTGTCATCCACCTGCTGAACCTTGCTGGTGCCGACCAGCGCGCTGGTGACGCGCGGATCGCGCAGTACCCACGAGACGGCCATCTCGGCCAGCGATTGTCCGCGTTGTTTCGCCAGCGTGTTCAATTCACGAAGCATCGCGACCTTGCGCTCATCGATATCTTTCTTCTTCAGAAAAAAATCGCGGGCCGCGCGTGAGTCGGTGGGAATTCCCTGCAAATACCGGTCGGAGAGCAATCCCTGCGCCAGCGGACTGAACACGATGCAACCCACGCCTTCATTTCCCAGCACGTCCAGCAAGCCTTGTTCTGGGTCGCGGACCAGCATGGAATATTTCGGCTGATGAATCAGGCAGGGCGTTCCCAAAGCGCGCATGATCTTGACCGCCTCGGCCGTTTGTTTCGCGTCGTAACCCGAAATCCCCGCGTAGAGGGCCCTGCCGGAACGCACCGCAGTGTCGAGCGCGCCCAGCGATTCTTCCATCGGCGTCTCCGGATCGGGACGGTGATGATAAAAAATGTCCACGTACTCCAGGCCCATCCGCTTCAGACTCTGGTCGAGACTGGCCAGCAGGTATTTTCGCGACCCCAGATTTCCATACGGACCGGGCCACATATCCCAGCCCGCCTTAGTGGAGAGAATCAGTTCGTCGCGGTAAGGCAGGAAATCTTTTTTAAAAATCTGGCCGAAATTTTCTTCCGCCGATCCGTACGGCGGCCCATAGTTGTTGGCCAGATCGAAGTGGGTGATGCCGAGATCGAAGGCCCGGCGCAGCATGGCGCGGGAGTTTTCAAAATTATCCACGCCGCCGAAGTTATGCCACAGGCCCAGCGAGATGGCGGGAAGTTGAATGCCGCTGCGTCCCGAGCGGCGGTACTGCATCGAGTCGTAGCGGTGGCTGTCGGCAACGTACACGGCGTCTCTCCTGAGCTGAGTGCGAATTCCGAGAGAGGATTATAACTGCGCCGGAAAGCTGGCGGGAGCGCTTTCGTGTAAGCATCGCAGACGTCCCGGGAAAGCGGCGGATTTGAAAGGACGCTCCGGCTGCGATAGCTTGGAAGAGCCAATGATTACTGACGTCCTTCATCGTCTCGCCAACTACCGCCAGTCGCTCACGCGCGCTGAGGCGCGCGCCGTGATGACGGAAGTCCT
>JAYTFO010000293.1:0-3287 GCA_043734305.1 Acidobacteriota bacterium
TCACATGTAATGATTCGTCCGCGCCCGTTAGCCTTCAGTCCTTCTGCGATCCAGAGCGTGCTGATTCCGCTGAACGTCCCCGTCTCCACCACCAATTCCGGCTTGATGGTCGTGACAACCGTACGCAGGAACTCCAGTACCTCGACCTCGGCGGTCATGGAGTCGAACATGCTCCACCACTCCGGATGTGGACACTCCGGCGTGGCGCGGTGATACTCGGGCTGGAGCTGGTCTCCACGCTCGATCTGCCGCAGGATGCGATGCTCCTGCTTTTCTTTTTTGAATAGACGACGCAGGTCGAGAGCCATAGAGCTTGAAGTTTATCGGAAAGAAGGGCCAAAGAGGCCCAGAGAAAATCTAGTGTAGAGACGAGGCTTGCCTCGTCTCCCCGTCGAACGGTGATGCCGCTGCGATCGGAGACGCGGCAAGCCGCGTCTCTACGCGAAGGCGCGCAAAAAAAACTAACCACTGCCCACTGCCCTACCAAACCCGGCAGGCATTCTCCCGCACCATGGCTTGTCCCGTTTTACATCCCCAGGCTTGTTGAAACTCGGGCATGTTCTGCACGACGCCGTTAACGCGATATTTGCCCGGAGAATGTGGATCGGTGTTCACGAGCGTTCGCGCAAGTTCCGGACGCCGCTTCTCGCACCACACTCGTCCGAATCCGAGGAAGAAGCGCTGTTCGGGTGTGTAGCCGTCGATTTTTCCCGCGGCCTTGCCAGATTTGTCGGCGGCAATCATTTCGCGCAGCGCCATCAGGGCAACGCGTGCGCCGCCGTTGTCGGCAGTGTTCTCGCCCAGCGTGAGGCGGCCATTCAGTTTCAAATCGTCCACCGCGACGAAGCTACTGTATTCATCGGCGACGCAGGTTGCGCGTTTTTCAAATTCTTTGCCGTCCTGTTCGGTCCACCAGTCGCGCAGATTTCCCTGCGGATCGAACTTGCGTCCTTGATCGTCGAACCCATGCGTCAATTCATGGCCGATCACCACGCCAATTCCGCCCATATTGACGGCATCGTCCATGGTGTTATCGAAGAAGGGCGGCTGCAAAATGCCAGCGGGAAAAACAATTTCGTTATACGACCCGCTGTAATAGGCGTTCACGGTGGGCGGAGTCATGCCCCATTCCTTGCGATCGACTGGTTTACTGATTTTTGCAATCCTCCGGCGGACTTCAAATTCGTTGGCGCGCTGGATGTTTCCCATCAAGTCGCCATGCTCAACCTTCAACGAACTGTAGTCCCGCCATACATCGGGATATCCAATCTTGTTGCGGATGGCCTGCAGTTTGATTTTGGCTTGCTTCTTGGTGTCGTCGGACATCCAGGGCAGGCCCGCGATGTCCTGGTCGAGCGATTTCTCCAGCGCGTCCACCATTTTCAGCATGCGCTGTTTACTGTCGGCACCGAACGCGACTTCAATATATTTTTGCCCCAGAGCCTCGCCCAGGCTGCCGTCTGTCTCGTCCACGCAGCGCTTCCAGCGGTCCTGGTTCTGCGCCTGGCCAGTGAGGAATTGCCGCATCTTGAAGCTGTCGTCCACCCACTCTTTTGAAAGCCAGGGAGCGGCGCTGTTCAACAGGTGCCAGGCTGCGTAGGTCTTGAGAGCGTCGAGCGACTCGGTGTCGAGCAGGCCGTTCACGTCCTTGAAGAAGTCCGGATTCACGACATTCAAATCCGAAAAATCCGGCGTGCCAGAGGTTCTGAAGTAGAGGTTCAGGTTGAAGTTCGGCGCCAGCGCTATCGCCTGATCCCGCGACATTTTGTGATCGCGGTTCTTCGGATCGCGCCGCAGCGTGCGGTCCATCGACGCTTTGGCCAGCGCCGTCTCGATGCGCAGAACAGTCTTCGCCGAATCTGTCGCCTGTTCCGCAGAGCGGCCGGAAAGAATGAAGAGCTGCGTCGCGTAGTCGACCAGATGCTGGCGCATCGCCACCATCTTCGGGTCCGACTTGCCGTTCTCGTCGATGTAGTACTTGCGGTCCGGCAGGGTTAGTCCGCCCTGGTCGATGTTGGCGACGACCATATCCGCATTGTGCAGGTCTGGCGAAGAATAGAAACTGAAGAGACCTCGGGATCCGAGAAGGTGCAGTTGGGCCAGCACTTCGATCAAGGCAGCTTTGTCCTTCACACCGGCGATCTTCGCCAGCGCCGGCTTCAGCGGTTCGCTACCCTTGGACTCGGCTGCCTTCTCGTCCATGCAGGAACTGTAGAAATCGCCAATCTTTTGCGTGATGGCATCCCGTCCGGGGGTGGCGACAGCGGCCTTGTCCAGAAGGTCGCGCATGGTGAACTGATTGCGCTCGTCGAGTTCGGTAAAACTCACCCACGAGGACTGGTCAGCGGGAATCTCCGTGTTCTTGAGCCAGTTGCCGCACGCGTACTGGTAGAAATCGGTGCAGGGATCGACTGTCTTGTCGAGATTGTCGATGCTGAAGCGCTGCACGGCTTTGCCGCCGGGAACAGCCGTGGGCGCGGTCTGGCCGAAACTCAAAGAAGAGGAAGCAATCAACAGGACGATCAGCAGAAGGGAACGCATACCACCTCGCAAGTAGAAAACAGGATGATGTAGTGACGTGGCTTGCGGCTTCTTGTTAGCCGCAGAGTTCACTCACTCGTAAAGTAATCCACCGCCACTGGATTCTCAAACAACGAATAATCGCGAGTCACCACCGTGATGCCGCTTTCGGTCACGAAATAGCGCTCGCGGTCGGCGTCGGCGTCGTAGCCGATAGTGGTTCCTTCGGGGATGTGAACGTCGCGGTCGAGGATGGCGCGCCGGATTTTGCAACGTCGTCCCACGTTGGCGTGCGAGAAAAGAATGCTGGACTCGACTTCGCTGAACGAATTCACGCGCACGTCCGGCGACAGCACGCAATTCTGCACGGATCCGCCCGAAACAATGCAGCCGGAAGACACCAGCGAATCGACGGCGTGGCCCATGCGGCCCGTTTCCGCAAAGACAAACTTCGCCGGCGGATACTGGCGTTGGTACGTGCGGATTGGCCAGTGCTCGTCATAAAGGTTAAACACTGGCGACACCGACACCAGATCCATATTCGCTTCGTAGAAGGCTTCCAGCGTACCCACGTCGCGCCAGTATTGCGCTTCTTTTTTGTTTTCGTCGACGAAGTTGAAAGAAAAAACGCGATAGTCCTCGAGCATCTTGGGCAGAATATTCTTGCCAAAATCGTGGCTCGATTCCGCGTCTTCCGCGTCTTTCAATAGCACCGGGATGAGCGCATCGGTGTTGAAGATATAGACGCCCATCGATGCAGAAATCAT
>JAYTFO010000294.1:0-8553 GCA_043734305.1 Acidobacteriota bacterium
CTGCCGCTCGACGACGAATACAAAGAGGGCATCAAGTCCAATATCGCCGACATCGTCAACTCCGGCGGCCGTTGGGGCGGGGCAATTTCCGCTGCCATGTTCCTGAAAGAATTCGCCGAAGACACGCCCTGGATCCACCTCGACATCGCCGGCACCGCCTGGATGGAAGACGCCAAACCCTGGATCGCGAAGGGGCCGTCCGGAATCGCGGTGCGCAGCCTGATTGAGTTTGTGCAGGGTTGGGCGAACTGATCTAGCGTGGATCTCGAGTTGCTGTGTGGGCACTAAGGGTTTGGGAAGGGCATCACTTCAGTCGTGCCGTAAATCGCAAAGGGGACGCGGCTTTCAGCCGCTGCGGTCCGCTCTATCAGCGACTGCGATCTAGCGGTTCGTGCCGTGGCCAGCGAAAGAAGTTCGCGCTTTATTCCCTGCGGGCGTCCACCTCTACGCCTTCCTGTACCACATCTAACCTCTCGCGTGCCCTGGACGATAAGCACGGCGTCGCCCTAACGGTATTTGGGATCAAACAGCGGCGCCATTTCTCCTCGCCTCGCCGTTACGACCAATTCGTCGTCGTAGATTCCGTCTGTATTCGCTCCAAATAGACGATGCTTGATCGCGCTTTCTTTTAGGAACACTAGCCGCGCGGCGATTCCCGCGCGCTGCTTGAGGGATGGACGAAACGTCGTCAGGCGGTGAAGGCGAAGGTTGTCGAAACCGCAAATATCCAACAGCGACCGAAGATTCGAGCTACTGAAACCATATTCGTGCGCCAAGGTCACGTAGAAGGATGAGTTGGCGCATGGACCCTCCATATTCGGCGTACGCAGCATCAAGGTTCCCCCGGGCTTCAGCGCCTGGTAGAGCGCATCCACCACCCACAGCAAGGAATATTTTGGAATGTGCTCGATCACGTGCGACATGTGAATGAAATCGTAGCAAAGCGCTCGGTCTGAAAGAAAGTTGCCGATGTTGTCCTCGATCTCGCAGAGTGCGATCGACTCCGGACGCCACGCGCGGACATAGTCCTTGTTCGCAATGCCGAAATCGGCACCGCTCAAATTTGAGTAAGCGAGATTCAGGCAGGCTGCTAGAAACCAACCAGTGCCGAATCCGATATCCAGGATGGCAGAGCCTTTATCCTGGGGCAGCAGCGACCGCATCTCGTGCATCGCCTGCAGCACCTGAGGTTGGCCTTTCATTTCCGTCCACGAAGGGCGCGGTCGTTCGGTCGCATGGCGCAGACTCATCCGCCGATACACTTCTTTTACAAACGCGTGCGGTTCCATGGTGTGCGATTCTATCGTTAAACACTCATTCAATTAAGATATTTGTAGAGATGGACCTCGCCCAGAAAATCCGCACCCTGCCCACTTCGCCCGGCGTGTATCTCTACAAAAACGCCGAAGGGGAAGTCATCTACATCGGCAAGGCGAAGAATCTGCGCTCGCGGGTCGGTTCCTATTTCCATGAAGGACGCTGGGAAGACGCGAAGACCGGCACGCTCGTCCGCGAGGCGGTGGATGTGGACTACATCACCGTCGCCAACAACAAGGAAGCGCTCGCACTCGAGAATCACCTCATCAAGCAAAAGCAGCCGCGCTTCAACATTCTGCTCCGCGACGACAAGACGTACCCCTACGTGAAGCTCACACTGGGCGAACGATTCCCGCGCGTCTACGTCACAAGACGCCTGCGCAAGGACGGCAGTGCTTACTTCGGCCCGTACTTCCCTGCCAACCTCGCCTATCGCATCGTGGACCTGATTCACCGCAGCTTCATGGTCCCGTCCTGCAAGGTGGATTTGACGCGCTTCCATCCGCGGCCATGTTTGCAGTACTACATCAAGCGCTGCCTCGGTCCCTGCGTGCAGGAACTGACCACGCCGGATATCTACAGCGAAGCCGTGCGCGACGTGAAGCTCTTTCTTGAAGGACGGCAGACCGATCTGGTGAAGTCGCTGCGCGCCCGCATGACCGAGGCCGCCAACACGCAGGAGTTCGAGCGCGCCGCCAAGCTTCGCGACCTGATCGCAATCGTCGATCAGTTGCAGGAGAAGCAGCGCATCGCGACCGTCGAGGGCGATGACGCCGACGTCTTCGGCTACCACTGCGAAAATGAAATGGTGGCCGTGAATCTTTTTCACATGCGCGGCGGAAAGGTTCTCGACCGCAGGGAGTTCTTCTGGGAAGAATTGCCAGAGTCCGCGGGGCTAGAGACCGTGCGTGAGAACTCCCTCGAAGCAACTTCGGTGGGCCAAACCCGCCGCGCTGCCAGCCCCGGAGGGGCGGACCAGATTAGCCCACCGCTTCAGCGGTGGGTAGAACCGGACAGCGAGCCAAGTCCCGCAGGGACGACCCACGTTCGTGCGCACAATCCGGCTTCAATAACGACTGCACGCGCGTTCAATCCCGGAGAACTCTTCTCGGCTCTGCTGAAGCAGCTCTACCTCGGCCAACCGTATGTACCGCGCAACATATACGTTCCGGTGGATTTCGAAGATCGTGAAGAACTCGAAGACGTACTCAGCGAACAGCTCGCGAGCGCGGGCGGTAAAGCGACCCGCGTTCACATTACCGTCCCGCAGCGCGGCGATAAGCGTGAACTCATCGATCTAGCCGGCAGCAACGCGAAACAATCCTACGATCAGCGTTTCCGCGTGATGAAGCCGAATGCGCGCGCCATCCAGGAAGCCTTCCAGGACGCGCTCGCCCTTCCCGAACTTCCCAAGCGCATTGAATGTTTTGACATCTCCCACATTCAAGGCGCCGAGACAGTTGCCTCAATGGTCGTATGGGAAGACGGCAAGATGAAGAAATCCGACTACCGCAAATTCATCATCAAGACCGTCGAAGGGGTGGACGACTTCGCATCCATGCGCGAAGTGGTCACGCGCCGCTATCAACGGCTGCAGCAAGAAAAAAAGCCCATGCCCAGCCTAGTCTTGGTCGACGGCGGCATTGGACAACTTCACGCCGCCGCCCAGGCCCTCGAAGCCATCGAAATCATCAACCAGCCCCTCGCCTCAATTGCCAAGCGCGAAGAAATTATCTACATCTACGGACAGGAAGACGACCCGGTCGTACTCGACCATCATTCGCCGGTGTTACATCTCGTGCAGATGATCCGCGACGAAGCCCATCGCTTCGCCGTGAC
This sequence comes from Acidobacteriota bacterium, assembly GCA_043734305.1. Taxonomy (GTDB): domain Bacteria; phylum Acidobacteriota; class Terriglobia; order Terriglobales; family Acidobacteriaceae; genus Acidiflorens. Next base: position 3,157 of record JAYTFO010000294.1, read on the forward strand.
TTTCCATCGCAAGCGCCGCCAGATCCGCGACCACGCCACCGAACTGCGCGAAATACCCGGCGTCGGAGAATCGACAACGCGCCGCCTGTTAGAACACTTTGGAAGTTTGCAGGCAGTGAAGCAGGCGGACGTCGCGGCGCTGTCGGCCGTGGTGACGAAATCGCAAGCGGAGTCGATCCTCGAACATTTTCGGAGCAAGGTCAAGTAGAGACGCGGCTTGCCGCGTCTCGATCTGGGCTCAGTGGTCCGGAGCCGGTTTCGTCAGCAAAAACGCCTTCACCACAATCTGATTGGGCTGCATCCCAACGGGGATCATCGTGAACAGTGAGTACTCCGAAGGGTCCAGTTTCTTCGGCTTGCGCTTCTGGATTACGGCTACATCCCCCGAACCGGAGTTGAGCACGAGCAGATAGTTCTGGCTCTGCGAGAGGGCAAGCGCGTCCGGATGCGTGCCGACGGCGAGCACGGCAACGACTTTACCGATGTCGATGTCGTACACGGCCACGTTGTTCGCCGAGAAATTTGAAACATACAAGCGGGAGTTATCGAGCGACACGACGGCCCGCACCGGCTGCGCCCCAATGAGCGAACTGCTTAGGACTTCGTTGGGCGTGGTTTCAATGATCGAGACGCTGTCGGCGCCGAAGTTGCATGTGATCAGCTCGCCGCCATCGGGCTTCAGAGCGAGACTGACCGGAGATTTTCCAACATCCAGCAGCGCCAGCAACTTGTCTCGCTTCAGGTCGATGCTGGCTACCTGGCCGGCCTCGGCGCAGGAGACAAACGCTTTCGTCGAATCCGGCAGGATCACGATGTCCTCCGGATTCATGCACACGGCGATGGTCGAGCGCACAACCAGTCGCTCGGTATCGATTAGGGACACAGTGTTGTCGGCGCGATTCGTGACGACGACCGTCAATCCATCCGGCGAGACGCGGGCGAGCCCGGGCGAGGCGCCCACGCGCAATGTGGCGGCTACAACACGACGGTCAAGGTCGAGAACCGAAACGTTCGCCGAACCGGAGTTAGCCACGTAGGCGCGATGCCCATCGGGCGCGACGTCAACGAAGTAGGGGCGGCCGTGAACGCCGATCGTCGCCACGACTTTGTTCTGCTCGGCGTCAATCACGCTGACATTGCTTGATCCCGCGTTAACGACATAGACTTCATTTCGTTTTGGATTGGCCGCAACACCTGTAGGCTCCGTGCCAACTGGAAGATTGCGCACCACTTGAAACGTGCGCAGGTCAATGACGGTCACATTGTTGCTTTTGCCGTTGGTGATGTAAGCGTACTCGCGGTAGCGAGGCCCCCAGGCCGGCAGGCTGCGCTCGTGGAAGTACCACCATCCGCCCGCGAGGGCAAGGGGGACGAGTACTGCGATGAGGAGGAGTTTGCGCAAAGTTCCGACTTATGACAACCGATAATTCTACTTCGACACCGCTGTTGTGGCGGGAGTTCCAACAGCGGCCACGTTGCGCCCCAGCACCGCCGCAATCTGCCTCACCTGCACCATCAGCGCGTCGAACTGCTCTGGATAGAGCGACTGCATCCCATCCGACAGCGCTCGGTCGGGATCGTGATGAACCTCAATAATCAAACCATCGGCTCCCACCGCAACGGCGGCCCGCGACAGCGGCGTGACTTTGTTGCGCTTGCCAGTACCGTGACTTGGATCGACGACGATCGGAAGATGACTCAGACGCTGGACTGCGGGCACGACGCTGAGATCGAGTGTGTTACGAGTGTGATCGACAAAAGTACGGACGCCGCGCTCGCAAAGCACAACGTTGTAGTTGCCTTCGCTCATAATGTACTCGGCAGCCATCAGGAATTCTTCCAGCGTGGCGGCGATGCCTCTCTTCAGCAGAACCGGTTTGTGGGCGCGTCCAGCGCGCTTGAGCAACGAGAAATTCTGCATGTTACGAGCGCCGATCTGGATCATGTCGGCGTACTTCTCGACCAGATCAAGCGATTCGTAGTCCACCGCTTCCGTGACGATCAGCAGGCCGAAGCGGTCGCGGACCTCGGCCATGATCTTCAAACCATCTTCGCCCATGCCCTGAAAAGAATAGGGAGAGGTACGGGGTTTGTAAGCGCCACCGCGAAAGAATTGGGCGCCGGCGCGGGCCACGGGTTCGGCAATCGCGAAAGCCTGCTCGCGGCTCTCGATGCCACACGGCCCCGCCATGATAACGAGGTCCGCTCCGCCGATGGTGACGGTGGATCCAGGAAACTTGATGATCGTGGTATCGGGCTTAACGTCGCGGCTCACGAGCTTATAGGGCTTCGATACCCGGATCACTTCCTGCACGCCCGGCATTTCTTCGAGCGTGCCGGATTCAACTTCTCCCTTGTTGCCAGTCACTCCGATGGCAGTACGTTGCGCGCCCGGCATGGAATGGGCGCGGTATCCGAGCGAGTCGACTTTTTCGCAGACGGCGCGGATCTGCTCTTCGGTGGCCTGCGCCCGCATCACAATCAGCATGGGATTACCTGTTTGTTGAGTTTAACGTCCGAAGCGGGAAAACGGCAATTTGGACGCTCTCTGGGCGACGCGATGGGAGACGCGGCAAGCCGTGTCTCTACCCTTGGGTGTTTCCTTGCCTGAGGAGGGTTTGCGTGCTACGTTAAACATGTTAAACAAATATGCTTGGTATCAGGCTTGAACCCGAACTCGAGAAAAAGCTGGAGTCTCTTGCGAAAGAGACTGGCCGCAGCAAGAGTTACTACGCCCGCGAAGCGATACGCCAATACCTCGAAGACCACGAGGACTATCTGAAGGGCATTGCGGCTCTGGAGCGGCGCGAACCTACCATCACGCTTGACGAGTTGGAGCGGCGACTTGGCGTCTCCAAGTAAAACGTGCCGGATTGAAATCAACCGCACCGCTGAGAAACAAATCCAGAAACTCAGTCGGGCGGCCCAGGGACAAATCATCCGATTCCTGCGCGAACGCGTGCAAGCGGCAGACAATCCTCGCCAATGGGGCAAGCCGCTTCACGGAGACAAAGGCCGGCTCTGGAGGTATCGGGTAGGCGACTACCGGCTGATTTGCGATATCCAGGACGAGCGCATTACCGTGATGGTCGTCGGGGTTGGGCATCGCAAGGATGTGTATCGGTGACCAAGGGCCGGACATTCCCATTGTAAAATAGCCGTTTCTGTCTGCACGTTGAAACTTTTCTATGCCCGAGCCCGACCAACCCGTCCCCACCACCCGCGACGAGCGTTACGACGCGCAGCGCATCGAGCAGAAGTGGTTTGACCGCTGGCAGAGCGATCCGTCGCTCTATGCCGCGGAAGCCAATTCGACTAAGCCGAAGTACTACGTGCTGGAGATGCTTCCCTACCCTTCTGGCGCGCTGCACATGGGACACGTCCGCAATTACGCGATCGGCGACGCTCTGGCGCGCTACATGTGGATGAACGGCTACAACGTGCTGCATCCCATGGGATGGGATTCGTTCGGACTGCCCGCCGAGAATGCGGCGATCAAGAACAACACGCCGCCTCGGCAATGGACGCTTCAAAACATTGCCGCGATGAAGACGCAGATGAACCGCCTCGGATTCGCTTACGACTGGTCGCGTGAAGTTACGACTTGCCTGCCCGAGTACTACCGGTGGAATCAGTGGTTCTTCCTGAAGATGTACGAACATGGGTTGGCATATCGCAAGAAGAGCCGCGTCAACTGGTGTTCCCAATGCGCCACGGTTCTGGCAAATGAACAGGTGGTGGGTGGAAATTGCTGGCGGCATGAGGATACGCCCGTCGAGCAGCGCGAACTGGAACAATGGTTCCTGCGGATCACCAAGTATGCCGACGAGTTGCTGCGCGACCTGGACAAACTGGAAGGTTGGCCGGAGAAGGTCCGCACCATGCAGCGCAACTGGATCGGCCGCAGCGAAGGTGCGCTAGTGGATTTCGATCTGGGCGGGACCATCGGCGCGGCGGGATCGACCATCACAGTCTTTACGACGCGCGTGGATACGATCTTCGGCGCAACTTCCGTTCAGCTAGCGCCCGAACATCCCATCATCAAAGACATGGCGGCGCGCGACGCCGACTTGCGTACCAAGGTCGATCAGTTGATCGCCGAGCAGCGCAAGGCCAAAGAAGTCGGAGACATTGGCGCGATTGAAAAGCACGGCGTCTTCACCGGACGCTACGCAAAGAATCCCTACAACGGAGAAGCCGTGCCCGTATGGGTGGCGAACTACATCCTGATGGACTACGGCACCGGCGCCATCATGAGCGTCCCCGCGCACGATGAGCGCGATTATGAGTTTGCTAAGAAATACAATCTGGAAGTTCGACTGGTCATCCTTCCGCAATCGACCGACCCGGAAGAAACGATGGCGGAGCCTCCGCTGCCGTTTACGCCTACGGACGGCATTCTGGTGAACTCGGGCACGTTCACCGGTCTGAGTTGCGCGGACGCGATCCAGAAGATGTCGGCGTTTGCCGAAGAGAAGGGTTTCGGAAAAGCGACGGTTACGTTTCGCCTGAAAGACTGGGGCATCTCGCGGCAACGTTACTGGGGCACACCAATCCCGATGGTGTACTGCGAGAAGGATGGCGTTGTGCCGCTCACGGAAAAAGATCTGCCCGTGATTTTGCCAGCCAACGTCAGCATCACACTCGCCGGTGGATCACCGCTGAAGAGTGTGCCGGAGTTTCTGAACACGACGTGTCCAAAATGCGGCGGGCCAGCGCGCCGCGAGACCGACACCATGGATACGTTCGTCGATTCCTCGTGGTACTTCTACCGCTATGCGGATGCGAAGAACGACAAAGCTCCGTTCGACACGAAGGCGATTGCCTACTGGTTCGGAAATGATGGCATCGATCAGTACATCGGCGGCGTGGAGCACGCGATCCTTCACCTGATCTATTCGCGCTTCTGGTCCAAGTTCATGCGCGACCTGGGACTGGTGAAGAATGACGAACCCGTGAAGCGCCTGTTCACCCAGGGCATGGTCATCAAAGACGGCGCGAAGATGTCGAAGAACCTCGGCAACGTCGTATCGCCGGACGAAATGGTGGCGCGCTATGGAGCCGATGCGGCGCGACTCTACAGCCTGTTTGCGGCGCCTCCGGATCGCGATCTGGACTGGCAGGATACCGGGATCGAAGGCATTCAGCGCTTTCTGGGACGCGTGTATCGCTTCTTTGTTCGGAATCCTGTGAACGTTTCTTCGCTGCCGGCGGAAACGCGGCAAACCGCGTCTCTACAACCGGAGGCGCGGGCGATCCAGCGCAAGTTGCACCAGACCATCAAGCGCGTCAGCGACGATTTCCAGGGACGCTGGCATTTCAACACCTGCATTGCGGCCGTGATGGAATTGTTGAACGAAGTGTACGGCGCCGAGGAATCCAAGGGGGCGATTCCAG
>JAYTFO010000295.1:0-3781 GCA_043734305.1 Acidobacteriota bacterium
CCGAGCAACAGGCCGATCCCGGCGCGTCGGCGTAGTTCCGAAAGCAATGCGCCGGCGGCGTTGATGTAGGTCTTGCTGGGGTCGGAGGTGTCGGCCCACACGGCGGCGTAGACGATCTGGGCCGCTTCTTTTACATCCATGTGGAGGCAGGCTTCCAGACGGTCGGCTTGTTGGCGGACGTCGCCGTAGCAGGTGTGGCAAACGGCGGCGGGTTCGAATTCGGTGGCGTGGTTCTGCTCGAGCACGCAGCGAAACGTCGCGGCCGCATTGATCTGGTTGTGTGACGCAAAAGCCTGGGACTTCAGTTCTTTTAGAAAGCGCTCGCGGTCGTCTTCGAGGGGCGCGCCGGATTCAGGACTTGCGGCTACTGCAGCCACCGGCAGAGCCGCGATGGCGATCGGCGACACTCGCTCGGTCGACTTGCAGATCGGGCAGGTATCAATATCCGCGGGATAGTAAGCCCGGCAATTGACACAGGGCAGGCCATATCCAACCGCTTTGAGATCGGGTGCAGGTGAGAAAACCCGCGAGGGCTGCTCCATGCCACGCCGTTCCTGGTTACTGAGCGCGGAAGGAACTGCGCTTTTTTCCCGGGCTTGTTTCGCTGCACTGGTTTCCATACGTTGCACCCCTGCGGCACAGCCGATCTGCTAAAACGCTTTGCTGTCAGCCATTTTAGGGCGGTCGGGGCGGGGGCGCGATGCACGTCAGTGCATAATAAGGCCCTGCCCAGTGGGACAGTGGCCGGAAGCTACTTCGGGTCATCTTATAATGAACCAAAGTGGCAAACCAAGAATCCGGTCAGGAGCTGAGCAAACGCTAATGAAATCGACTCTGGTCTTACTCATCTGTCTCGCAACTCTCCCCGCATGGAGCCAGGCCCGTCCTTATCCTGGCCCCGACTTGCCTCAGCTCTACCAACACTATCTCGACGTGGTCAGCAACATCGCGGCTTTCGACCACCACGCGCACCCCGGCTTTGCGGATGATCCCGACGTCGACGCGATGGCCGCGCCGCCGGGCAGTTCCGCTTTGCGCGAGCGCGACACCAATCCTGAACTGGTCGCCGCCGCCCGAGCACTCTGGGGATATCCCTACGCCGATTTGTCTCCCGAGCACGCCAAGTGGCTGCTGCAGAAAAAGGCGGAGATGAAGAAGCAATACCCCGGCACCGCCTACTTCAACATGCTGCTCGACAAACTGAATTTCGATCGTAGCGTGGCCAACCGAGCGATGATGCCCGCCTACCTCGACGCCAAACGTTTCCCCTGGGTCTTCTTCGCCGACGCCTTCATGTGGCCTTTCGACAATACGCAGCAGACTGCACGCAACGGCGATCAGCAGGTCTATATCCCGCTCCAGGAAAAAATGCTGAAGCGCTGGATGCAGCAGGAAAAAGTCAGCGCTCTTCCCGTCAGCTTCGCGGACTATCTGAAATTCATCAGCCAGACGCTCGAAGATAATCAGAAGAACAAAAACGCGATTGCGATGAAATTTGAAGTTGCGTATTTTCGGCCGCTGCACTTCAACGATCCGCCGCGCGATGAAGCCGAAGCGATTTACAAGAAGTACGGCAAAGGCGGCGTCCCCAGCGAGCCCGAGTACCGCATCTTTCAGGACTACATTTTTCGCTACCTCATCACGGAAGGCGGACGCCTGAAATTGCCAGTGCATATCCACTCCGCAGTCGGCATTGGGGACTACTTCAATATTTCCGACAGCAACATCATGCAACTCGAAAATGTTCTCCGCGACCCTCGCTACTCAGGCACGACCTTCGTCATGATCCACGGCGGATATCCACTCGAGCGCCAAGCCATCTGGCTGGCGGCAATCAAGAACGTTTATATGGAATCGTCGCTGATGGAAATCGCCATGTACCCGGCGGCCTTCAAAGACTCACTCCGCCAGTGGCTGGAAACGTTCCCCGATAAGATCACCTTCGGTACCGACTGCTTCCCCTACAACGAAATCTTAGGAGCGGAAGAAAGCTACTGGCTGGGAAATGTGTCCGCCCGCCAGGGCCTGGCGGCCGCCCTAGCCGAAATGGTTTCCTCCGGAGAGATCACCGACGCCAAAGCCAACGAGATGGCCCACGCCTATCTCCACGACACAGCCATCAGCCTGTATCCTTCATTGAGCCACTGAGATCGAGCCACTGATATGAAAAAAGCGAAATCGAAAAGACCCGTGGGAAAACAATCCGCTGCAAAAAACGCTAAGAAAAGAACGGCGAGTGCGGTCAGCAAAGTCGCGCTCAAAGGCACGGTCTCGAAAGCCAGGCGCAAAGCCGAGTTGCGCCATATTCCCTGGAATTCAGTGGCCGTCGAAACGCTCAATCCGTTACTCGGGCGCCACTTCGTTGTAGGCCAGAGCATCATGCTGGCGCGTGTGCTGTTAAAGAAAGGCTGCATCGTGCCCGAACACAGCCATCCCAACGAGCAACTGACCTATATCGCGGCCGGCGCTTTGAAGTTCTGGATCGACGGCAAGATCATCGTCGTCAATGCGGGTGAAGTCCTGACTATTCCGCCCAACATGCCGCACAAGGCTGAGGCTCTCGAAGACACCGTCGATTTCGATGTTTTCAACCCGCCTCGCGCCGATTGGATGAGCGGAACGGATGCGTACTTGCGGTAGATTTCCCCTGTGACCCCTGTGCTCCCTGTGGTAAACGATTTTCTCAATCACAGAGAACAGGCCACAGAGAATGCGACAGAAAATAAACAGTGTCCTTGACCTCCACCAATACGACCGACCAGCTCCGCTGCATCAACTGCGGAGACGCCCCCTCTGTCGCGGCGCAGGATTTCCGTTGCACCCTCTGCGGTGACCTGCTCCAGTTCGTTTTTCCGGAGTGGAGTCACGATGCGCCGGCTCTCAGATCCCTCTGGCTCAATCGCCGCACATCGTCGAACAAGCTTGACCAGAGCGGCGTCTGGCGCTTCCGCGAACTCCTCCCGCACATCCCGGAAGAGCACGCGATCACCTTACGCGAAGGCAACACTCCACTTTACGATTTGCCGCGTTGCGCGCGCATCGCCGGCCTCGACGCACTCCGCGCCAAGCACCAGGGCATGAATCCAACTGCCTCGTTCAAAGACACCGGCATGACTTTCGCCGCCTCCTCCGCGCACCAGCAAGGATTCCGCTGGGTCGCCTGTGCTTCAACCGGCAACACCTCGGCATCGATGGCCGCCTACGCCGCCCGTGGCAACATGCACAGCCTGGTGCTGATCCCCGAAGGGAAAATTTCCTGGGGTAAGCTTTCGCAATCGCTCGACTACGGAGCCCTCACCTGCCAACTCCGCACTGACTTCGACGGCTGCGTCCGCATCCTGAACGAACTTGTTCGCCGGAAGCCTGTCTATCTTCTGAACTCGGTCAACCCCTATCGCATCGAAGGCCAGAAAACCGCCGCCATCGAACTGCTCGAGCAACTAGGATGGGAACCGCCCGACCACATCATCGTCCCCGGCGGAAATTTGGGGAACAGCTCCGCCATCGGCAAAGCGCTGCTCGAAATGCTCGACCTTAAATTAATTTCGCGCCTGCCCAAGCTCTCCATTATTCAAGCACAGGGCGCAAACCCGTTCTATCGCAGCGTGAAAGAATTCAACGGCAACAAGCTCGAACCGATGACCGCCGACACGCAAGCTACCGCCATTCGAATCGGCAATCCCGCTTCGTGGAAAAAAGCGCTGCGTGTCTTGCGCGAAACCGCCGGAGACGTCGAGCAGGTCTCGGAACTGGAAATCGCCGAGGCCAAAGCCGAGATCGG
>JAYTFO010000296.1:0-3065 GCA_043734305.1 Acidobacteriota bacterium
TCCGCGATGCGGGCGGTGACGCGCTGCGCCACTTCGCGGCTGTTCTCGCCCGCGAGCATCATCGTGGTCCCAATGACCGTTTCTTCGCCGTTCAACGTCGCCGCGCCGGTGCGAAACTTGACGCCGTAAGTGACCTCCGCCAGGTCCTTCACCATCATCGGCCGGACGGTCGCGCCGAATTTCACTGGCAGATTCTCAATCTCCTGCAGATTGCTCACGCGACTCACCGCGCGGATCGTGAGCTGCTTCCCGCCGCGATCGATAATCCCGCCGCCAGCGTTCTCCACGTTTTGGCCGATCACGTCCGCCAATTCGCTGAACGTCATGCCGACTCGCTCGAGCGCTTCGGGCTTTGGCTGGATGACAAATTGCCGCCGATACCCGCCGGTCTCGTTGATTTCGGCGATGCCAGGCACGCTGCGCAGAAGCGGCTTAATCGTGTAGGTCTGGATTTCGCTCAGTTGATGCAATTGTTCGGCCAGCGCCTCGGGCTTTTTTGCCCCGGCTTTGTATCCGACGCTGTAATAGAAAATTTCTCCGAGACCGGTAGAAATTGGCGCGAGCTTTGGCGAAGAACCTTTCGGCAATTTCTCCATGACCGTTTGGAGCCGCTCGGCGACAAGTTGGCGCGCGCGGTAAATGTCGGTGCCATCGACAAATTGGAGCGTCACCTGCGAAAGACCGAACTTCGTCAGCGAACGCATCTCTTCCACTCCAGGAAGGCCGGCCAGCTCGATCTCGATTGGCCGCGTCACGAGCCGCTCCGATTCTTCACCCGCCAAGGCGGGCACTTCGGTGTTCACCACCACTTGCACGCCGGTGATGTCGGGTACGGCATCGATCGGCAAGCGCGACGCCGACCAAAGACCGAGCCCGAGTAAGGCAAACGCACCCAGCAAAACGAAAGCGCGCTGGCGCAGGGAAAATTCCAGAATTTTTTCGATCATGAGATTTTACTTCCTGGAGTCGGTTCTCACGTCGCGCCGATCTCGCACGACGGGTTTACTGCCGGATAAATCGAGGCCTGTGAGCAGCTCTATTTGCTGTCGGTTTTCCAGCGCTTCGGCTTTCGTTTGCACGAGGGCATCGAGCGCTTCGAGATACTGCTGTTGGAGGTGCGTGTAAGTCGCGATCGGCAGCGCTCCCGCGCGGTAATTTCGATCGCCCAAGGCAGCGGCTTCGCGCAGTTGTGTCATCGCGTCGCCGCGCCACTTCGCCAGTTGCTCAAGTTGCGACCGGTAAGCGGAGGCGGCGTCAGCGATCTTTCGTTCGGCCTCGCGCAGGGTAACGTTGATCGACGTCTCCGCCTGCGACAAACGCGCGCGCGCAGTTTGGATGTTGCCCTCGTTTTTGTTCCAAAGCGGCAACGGCAGTGACACACCGAGCGTCGGATAATATTCGCTAGTATCCGCCCGTTCGTTGCGCAGTGCGGGCGAAAGTGTCACCGCCGGCCAGCGCTCGTTCTCGGCCAGCCTGACTTGAAAACCAAGCTGCTCGAGCTCGGCGATCCGCGTTCTCACGTCGAAGTTGCGAAGACGCGCGGCCGAGAAAAGAACGTTCAGCGCAGGCAGCGCTAGCAGCTTCGGTTCCGTTTTCGCAATCGCGAGCGGCGCCTCGATTGGCGCGCCGCGAAGCTGGTTCAGCTCGAAAATTGCGCTCTGCACTTCGCGCGCGGCTTCGCCCGCCTTGCGACTGAGTGCGATCGTATTCGCCTCGATAATCCGGAGATCGAGAAGTGGCCCCACGCCCGCATTCTCGCGCTGAGAGAGCACAGAAAATAATTCCTGAAACCGCTGCGTGACTTCGCGCGCCGCTTCCGCTCTCTCCTGCGCGACGAGCGCCCGATAAGCCAGACTGCGCGCCCGATTCGCCAGCGCGACGCGGAAGCCCTCATACCCGATTTGCGCGAGCCCAATCTGCCGATCCGCGATCGCCTTGCGCAGCGTGACGCGACCCGGATACTCAAACGTCTGACCACCGGAAGCCGACCAGAGCGGACCGCCGCTGGATCGGTTGGTGCCGGGGTCCACGAGTTTGGCGCCAAATTCCGTGCTCAAGGTCGGGTTCGCCCATTGGCCTGCAGTGCGCCGTTGCCCTCGCGCCGCGGCAATTTCCGCCTCATAAAATTTCAGTTCGGGATTGTGCGCCAGCGCTTCGCTCACGAGCGCGCTAATCGATGTCCCGCCGGCTGCGGATACGCTGGTCCACGCGATGAGCGCAGGAGCCACCGCATTGATGAAAGTTCGTCTGGTCATGGTAAAAAGAAAAAATTGATGCGCGGAAATGAAGAGATCGCGGTGCACACGACACACGTGCACCGCAGCAAATGGACAGGCGCGTTCCGAGTGGAACGCGTCAGCGGATCACACCAACAAGACGACCGAACGCAGACAACGACTCCAAGTCGCTTCGCCCGGGGGCGGGCGCGCATAATGGATCGCTAAACAGGGGCGCGCGATTGGAATCAATCGTTCGCACTCCACCGCACCGATCGGCTGCAAAGCGTGATCTAGCGTTGCGGATGATGGCAACTGTAGAAGCGAATCGCCCGCAGTGACGAACTCGATCACGTGGTCCGTCGGCGAATCCGCACGATTTTCATCGAGCACCAGCTCAGCCGCCCTATTCACTAACGGCGCGGCCACGTGGGTGTGATGAAAACGGATCTGTAACTTGTCGCCCGAGGAACTCACGAGCACGTGATGATCGTCGTCGAGTTGCCCGGCTAACATGGTCAAAGCAGGCAGCACCCCAGATACGGTGCACAGAAGCGCAGCGAGGCAGAACAGCGCAGTTAAGCGGTGCCACCGGTGTGCGATTGCCGAGACTGGTTGCATTTGCAGCGGCTAACTACGCGCTGAGAGGTTCCTTTTCAACCTGATCTGGCGATTGCCGTTTCTTTTAAAGTTCCGTCAAAATAGCTTTCACCTCTGCTCGAATCAGGGCTCGTACGCCGCGGAGCTCGTCAGCGGGAAGATTCTTCGGATTGGGAGTCTGCCAGTCTTCGCCTCAAGGACGCGCTGCACGACCGTTTCCACATCGAGCACGCAACAGTCCAATGCGGG
>JAYTFO010000297.1:0-3322 GCA_043734305.1 Acidobacteriota bacterium
CACTGTAAATGGGAACGATCCACCCGTTGGAGGCGTACCGGAGACCACGCCTGTATTGGAAATTGAAAGCCACGTTGGCCCGGAGATCGAGAACCTGTAATTCCCGTTTCCTCCGCTCGCGGTCAGCGATAAAGAGAATGGAGTGTTCGCGGCCAGCGTGGCGGGACAGGCGCCCGTAAGGGTTAGGGGTCGATTGACAACCACCAAAGAGCAGTTGAAAGATCCGGGCTGGTCTTGGGCATCGTCGTAAACCGCGACTTCGAGCGGAAATGTCCCAGCCGCTGGCGGCGTTCCCGAAACTGTTAACGAGAAACGTCCGTTCACGGCAATCCCACTTGAGGCAGAGAGGCCTGCCCAGGAGGGGCCGGTTGCGATCGCGAAGGTGAAGTTCCCAGTACCGCCTGTTGCCACCAGCGGAATACTAAATGGCAGCCCTACGGTCGCCGACTCCGGGCAGCTGCCACTTAGAAGCAAAGCCGGCCTGCCCTGTGCGCTCGCGAAATGATAACTCCCGGTGAACGCGGTCAATAAGAATGCAAGAACGGTCCTTTTGACGGTTGGCATCTTCATCGGTCGCGCGCCGGGACATACAAGACGCGTGACGCGCCGGAATCAAACATCCAAACATTCCTGCCTGGATCATCGGTGACCAGGTAGGCGCCGGATTTAAGTAGAGGGCGGACGGCGACGGGGCGGAACGCGCACTCGACGGAGACAACCTCCGAGGTTTCCAGGTCCACGCTCAAAAGGTTGCCGGCTCCCGAGTTCGCCAGCAAGGCGCGGCGATGATCGGCCGTGATTTGCAGACCGCCAGGATCGTCGATCCCTGTGCTCGCGTCGGCCAAAATGCGCACGGACGGATTGCCTGCTAACCCGCCTAAGAGCAGGAGCTGATTGCGCGGCGGATCGACCGCCAGGGCCTGCGTATTCGTCAAAAACTGGAGAGAAGCAATAGAGTTGCCTGACACCAACAATCGGATGGGACGCTCGCTTGATAAGAGCAGCACCCCGCCATCAGATTTCGCCGCGAGAACCGCACTCGCATCGTCGTTAACGGCCAGCGCCGCCAGTTCATCGTGGAATGCAAACTCAGCGCTCACGCGTGCAGCGTTCGGCAACCCGGCAACTGTCTGGATTTTCCCAAGACTTGCCGAATACAGGACCGCCGCTGAACCTCCGTTAGAGAATTCGACTCGATCCGGGTTGCTCACCGCACCCGCTAGGAAGGCTGGGTCGCCAAATCCGTCCGGCCCGAGCGGAGCCACGGCGAGTCGATCTCCGGTGAGGATTGCGAACTGCTGATTGGGTGATAAGACCAGCGAGGAAGCCCCTTGCGGGAGGGCGATAGGATCGCCGATCAGCGCAGCGCCGGGAGCCCCCAGAATAGGTCGAACCTCAGTTGACGCAGAGTTCACAGTGTATCCGGCCACGGGGATCCGAAGCTGTGCGAAGCCAAAGCTCGCGAACGCTAGAACCAGGATGAATGTTTTTGTCACGGTATGGTAGGCACACCCACTGAGATTGTGGTTGTCTTCCCTCCGCCACCAGAAAGCGCCCGCGCGGTGAGGATTGCGGCTGCCGCTGCAGCTACGGCTATGATAATGGCGATAGTCAACGCGCTCAAGGCGGCGGTTGAATTTTTTCGATTGATGACAGTGGACCCACTCCGCCCGTTGGAAGTAGCTTTGACCTGAATCTGGAATTTCCCGGCCGTCGAATTGGACTGCAAACCTGTGGTTGCGGCCCGGCCATTCTGGTCTGTAACCACGTTGAGCAATTTGCTACCGTCCAGAAACGTTCCACTAGCCCCATTCTGAGGGAGCGAAAAAAGGACGGCCGCTCCCGGGACGCGCCTGTTATCGCGGTCCCGCACTTCGACAACTGCTTCGCGAGCCGTGCGCCGCTTGATGTTGTTGGTAAAGTTGTCGCCGTTGATAATTACGATCTTCAAATCATCCGGCGGTGGCTCTTGAGCCGGTAAGACGTTCAGCTCGGCAGTTAACAGCAAACCGAAGATCAGCAATCTGGCGGTAGCGCGGATTTGGGAGGACGTAAGGGTCGATCGCCGCATCGTAAACTGTAGGGTACCTTGTGTTTTAACACGTCTTGCTGTAAACTTCAAGCGACTTTGGGAAAAGCGAATCCAATGACCACATTTACAATTACAGTTCCCCGAGCCCTATTGCCGATTCTTCCGATTACCGCGGCGCTATCGTTTCTAGCACTTTTTGCGGCTGGGCAAGAACCCGACTCCGGGTTGCGGGCGCGGCAGTTGTTCTACACGAGCAAACCGGTCACTCAGAAACCGCGCGCTCGCGTGAATCGACCGGCTCCGGCGAAGACGAATGATCCTCAGCCTGCTTCAAGGGAGGCAACGACCAGCGATTCCAAAGCTCCGGAAGCAGCGGTCAGTGAGAGTCAAACACCCGAAGTTCCAAAACAAGCCCCCTATCTGGGATTGCGATACAGTGTTCTGCAACCGGGTACCAACGGACAGCTCCAGGAAATCGACTCGGAAAAGACCTTTCACACCGACGAGCATTTTCGGCTGAAGCTCGCGTCCAATAGCTCTGCGTATTTATACGTCGTGATGCAAGGCTCGCTCGGAAACTGGGATGTGCTTTATCCTTCACGCACGCTCGCTGAGCCGGATCGACGGATAAATGCGGGTGAGCCGTTGGTGATCCCTTCCGGTGACGATTTCAAATTTGATAAGGATCCAGGAACCGAGCGGTTGTTTATCGTGCTCTCGCGAAATCCGGAAAAAGACTTCGACCAATTGCTCCAATCCGTGCAGCGCCGGGAAAGTAACACACCGACGGCTGGCTCCATTCAGAATACTCAGATAGCGAGCCTGCGCCAGCAACTGGCCCCGCGGGGCATTGTTCGCGAGCGCGTCACGCGTACCGAAAACGGTAACGAAGAAGCTGTGTATGTCGCGAATGCCAGTCTCGATCGGAACAGCCGTGTTATTACCGATGTCGTCCTGAAACATGAGTAGGTGTGCGTTCTTAGCACTCGCCTGTTGCTCCACGTTCGCAGCCGACCTTCCGAGGCGCAACATAGAAATTACGCTCGAGCGAGCCAATGAAGGCGGTTGGACTAGCGTTAGTCCCCGCACTGTTTTTAACGCGAAAGACGAAATCCGGTTTCGTTTGCGAGCCAACCTGAGCGGTTATCTGTACGTATTGAACCAGGCCAGCGATGGATCTTATCTTTGGCTGTTTCCCACCAAAGCAACGGGCGCGGAAAATCACATCGAGGCCAATCGGAATTATCAAATCCCGGCGAACGAAGGCGCTTTTCGGATTCCGCCAACTCC
>JAYTFO010000298.1:0-3403 GCA_043734305.1 Acidobacteriota bacterium
GTTGCGAACATGCAGTATGGGATCGCGCAGGCGCGGCTCAAGAATTATCCGGAGGCAATCGGCCCGCTTAAGAAGGCAGTCGCGTTGATGCCCGACAACGGGCTCGGCCGCTACGAGTTGGGGCTTGCTCTATTTGAGACGGGCGATTGGAAAGGTGCGGCGTCGGAATTTGAAGCGGCGGTAACGCGTGCTCCGAAGTGGGCGGATGCGCAATTTTCGTTGGCGTCGGTGTATGCGCGCACGAACCGCGTGCCCGAAGCGATCGAACATCTCGACCTTTGCCTCAGCCTCGATCCCGCTCACTATCGCGCCAACCTTCTGCGCGGACGGATTCTCTCCCTTCAACACAAGGCGGCGGAGGCGCTGCCGAATCTGAAGAAGGCCGCCGAAGTCCAGCCGGACTCGCGCGAGGCGCATCTATTCTTGGCGGACGCGTATGAGCAACTAGGAGAGTCCTCGAAGGCGACTGAGGAGCGCGCTCACGCGGGGCAGCGCTGAGGACGCAAGCGTGGCCGCGAGCACGATCACTACCGGATAGCACTCCAGCGTATAGCGGGGCTCGGGATTCTCCAGCGTTCCCAGGAAAGCAGAGCGGAGCAGGACAAATCCCAGCAGCAGGCCCAGCGTGCGAACTTCCGCAAATCGGAAAGCTACGGCCCCGAGCGCAGCTCCGACGTAGGCCAGATTCAGCAAGCCGAAAGTTACGGCGAGGATCGACGCCTTGGGATCGTCGTTAAATTCCCACCAGCGCACGTCCGGGGGCAGTAGTTCGGTGCGGGGGCGCAGCCACATATCGGCAATCCGCAGCGCCGGCAGCAGAGCAAAATAGCGGACGGGATGCTCGCGGATCCGTTGTGCAGCCAGGTCGCCGAAGCGAGCGTCAAGCGCCGACGTCATTGTCCCGGACTCGTTGTAATCTTCGATCAGGGACAGCGTTGCTTCGCGCTGCGGCGCGGAGTCGAAGGCGCGGGCGGGCAGCTTGTCAGGAGCGATCTTGTCGCCGGGGACCATCCAATAAACTTCTTCGACCGACGCGTAGTCCACGATCCAGGTCTTGACCCAGCGATTGAAGCCGAGCGCGGCCAGTTCGTCCTGCGCGGTGGCGTAGCGTGGCGCGAGTGGTTGGAAATGATGCAGCGTGCGAAGGTTGCGAATCGTCCAGGGCGCGAGCGGAACCAGCGCGAACAGGCCGACCAGCAGCGCCGCTTTAATGGTCGGGACGGCGCTAACATTCATACTCCAGCGCTTCCCGATAAGAAATGCCAGGTAAAGGCCGAGGGCTGCCAGCAGAATGCCGCCATCGGGGCGCAGCAGAATGCAGGCGGCGACGGCGAGCCCCGATCCCGCCCACGCTTTCCAGTGGACTTGCCGCCGATCCAGGCAATCAAGGCCAGCGGCAGCGCAATCCAGTGCGATGACGGTAAAGAAAACTTCCAGCGTTTCAGTGAGGACCGCCGCCGCGTAGTTCGCCAGAAATGGGCAGAGCGCGGCAAGCACAAAAGCGATTTTGCCGGCGCGATCGGACACAGTTCGTCGTGCAAGGTCGGCGACGATGAAGCAGGTGCCCAGATCGACGAAAATCTGGACGAGCATCACGGCCCGGAAGTTTCCCGGCCCAAACAACGCGAACAGCAACGCGAGAAAACCGGGATAGCCCGGCAGGCGCTCATCGGTGGGAACAACCTGGCCAAGCTGCGTGGTGCCATAAACCCCGTGCTGCAGCCAGTTGGTGGCAAAGTCGGCGTAGATGCGGGAGTCGTCGGTAACGGCAGGAAAGTGTACGAAGAAGAAAAGTCGCAGCGCCAACCCAGCCAGCGTAATTCCAAAAAAGAACCGGCGATGGAAGCGCAGCAGGCTGAGCACAGGGGAAATATAGCATTTAGCACTCAAGCAGTCAGCACTCAGCAGTCAGAAAGGGCGCGTGGCCCCAATGCATTGGCAAAAAGCTGAATGCTGAGTGCTGACTGCTGAATGCTACGATGTACTCAGCAATGGCGAAACAGGTTTTTTACGATCCGAAACAGGCGCGCTGGCGACGGATTCGCCGTGCATTCGACGCAGCGGCCCTGGCCCTGACGTTGCTGGTGATTTTCTTTATCTATACGGCTCTGCGCAGCGAGTCGTTGCCCAATCTTTCTCTGCGAGCGGAAAAACGCCCGTACCACAAGTTGAAAGAAGATGAGAAGGAGAGAGCGCGAGAGAAACGCCGCCTGGCCGCTGTCGCCCGCTCCGGCCGCCGCTTGCATCCTCGCAAAGCGCCGTCGCAGATCAAACTGAACGCCGAAGAAGGGGTTCGTGCTGCGTTTTATGTTTCCTGGGATGCCGCCAGTTTTTCGTCCTTGCGGGAGTATGCGCGGCACATTGATCTGCTTTTTCCGGTGTGGCTGCAAGTCCTGACGCCGGACGGTCGCTTGCAGGCGGTCGATCCCCAAACCAACAAGATGTTTGACGTGGTCCAGGATTCCAGCCTGCATCCTGTCGACGATAAAGTCATGCCGTTTCTGAAGTCGGAAGGCACCGGCATGGAAGTTTTTCCAGTCGTGCAGAATTTCAACGGCACAGATTTTTTCCCCGGGATTTCGGGCTTCCTCAACAACCCTGCGTCCCGCGCCCGCTTTCGCCACGAAGTTGAGTTGTTCCTGGCCTCCGATCACTACAAGGGATTGATGGTAGACCTTGAATCTTTCCCTAAAACGGGTCAGCCGGGATATGTCGCGCTCTTGCAGGAGCTTTCTTCGGACCTGCACGCGCGCGGGCTGAAGCTCTACGCCAGCGTACAGGTGCGCAACGTAGATTACGATTACGCGGCGATCTCCGCGGCGGTGGATGGCGTCGTAATCATGAACTACGACGAACATTATCCCGGTGGAGCGCCCGGCCCGGTGGCGTCGCAGGATTGGTTTGCGTCGAACGTACAGGCTGCGATGGAAATCATCCCTAAGGAAAAGCTAATCTGCGCGATCGGCAACTATGGCTACGACTGGGTGGAGAAGCCGAAGAAGGGGAAACTGCCGCCCGGACTCATCGACAAGAACGTCTCGGTACAGGACGCCTGGCTGGGATCACGCGACTCGGAAGAAGATATTGATTTCGACGGCGACAGCCTGAACCCGCACTTCAGCTATCTCGACGAACAGAATTTTCGCCACGACATCTGGTTTCTGGATGCGGTGACCGCGCTGAACCAGATGCGCTCCGCACAGACTCTCGGCATTCAAACGTTTGCGCTGTGGCGCCTGGGCGCCGAAGACCGCTCGCTCTGGCGGGTGTGGGACGTGCCCGGCGATGCCGATGCAGTCAACAAGCTGCGCGACGTCCCGCCCGGCCAGGACGTGGACATGGAGGGCGAGGGCGAAATCCTACGCATCGAGGCGCGCCCCGCCAACGGCGAGCGCGATCTCAA
>JAYTFO010000299.1:0-5333 GCA_043734305.1 Acidobacteriota bacterium
ATCTCCAACCGAGCGCCGATCCCCTGCACCAGGCCAAGGGCCTTCTCATACATCTGGCGAGCGGAATCCAAATCGCCTTTGTCGCTGAGGACTGAGCCGACGCAAGTCAGGCTCCGAGCCTCGCCGCGGGCATTGCGATTCTGCTCGAAGATCGCTTGCGATTTCGTTCCAGCATCGCGCGCCTCATCGAGATGCCCCAGATTCCGATTGGCCCAGCATTGTTGCTGGAGCGCTTGCGCGCGCTCGAATGAGGCACCCTGTTTCGACGCTGCGTCCGCGGCGCGCGTGTTTGCTTCCAGGGCTCGCCGGAAATCCGACAAGGAGGAGGAGGCGCGCGCTTCCGCGAGATCGATTCGTGGATCGCTGACGCCGGTCTGACGTATCTTCGCAATCGTCGTCAGGGCATCTTTCCCTTTGCCGCTTGCTATCTGCGCGTCGACCAGATTCAGTCCGTAGTCCAGGCGGTCGGGGAAATAGCCGTAGAGCGTCCGATATACGTCGATCGCCTTCTCCCAATCTTTTCCTGCGGTGTGGTAAGCGCCTTCAATGGTGAGGCGGTCCTCGCGACCAAGGTTCTTCGAGAGATCGAACGCAATCTTTGCCCGCTGCGTGGCGCGCGCATCGTAACCGAGCTCGGACAACGCTGAGGCGAGAGCGGCGTGCGACAAGGCATCGTTAGGATCGGCACGGATGGCGGCTTCAAATTTGTCGCGCGCTCCCTGCGCATCGAACTGCCGCAGTTGGGCCAGGCCTTCCGCGTACAGTTTAGCGGCGGCCAGATTGGCAGGCTGGGAAGCGCGAATGTTGGCGAGTTGGACGGAAGTGAGCTCTCCGACGCCAGCACGCGCCCTGAGCGCGGCACCGGCGCGGGTAACAATATCGAAGAGCTGGTCTTCGGAACCGGACTCGGACAAATTCGCCACGATCGTGCCGTCGGCTGCATCCTGTAGTCTCACATCCACGCGCAGCTGGCCGTTGATGTCCAGGTACGATCCAGCCACCACCAAATCGCTTCCCAGGCGGGTCTTGATTTGTTTTAGCGTGCCCTGGCCAAGGCTTTCGCTCTCGGGAAGCTTTAAGTCCATCTTGGCGCGCACCACATCCTCTCCGGAGACGGCGCGCAGCTTCCCACCCGCGGCCAGTTCAGTCGTGAGCATCTCGGAGAGTGCTGTCGAAATCCAATCCTGACTTTCCACGCCTTTCACATTCTTGAAACCCAGCACCGCAACGGAGCGACGTCCCTTCCCCCCGACGTGTTCCGTGCGCGCGAAGTAAGCGACCAAGACTACGAGAGTGGCAAGGACTATGACGAAAGCGCCGATGATCAGAGAAGACGCGGGCACGCCAAACCAGGTCTGGCTCACAGAGGATTTCGCTTTAGCATCACGGTCCCGCAGTTCGACGATGTCATGAAGCAATTCCTCCGCGGACTGGTAGCGGTTCGCGGGTTCTTTCTCCAGACACTTCTGGATGATCTTTTCGAGGCCGACCGGAACTTCGGGGCGAAGGGCGTGGGGCGGGCGCGGCTGCTGATGAATGATGTCAGCGGCGGTCGCGGTGGGATTGCTTCCGCGAAATGGGCGCTGTCCGCAACACAATTCGTACAGTACGGTCCCAACGCCCCAGATATCGGAACGCTCGTCCGCGAACTGTCCCCTCAACTGCTCGGGGGACATGTAGGGAATGGTTCCACTGGTCTCGTGGAGCTGGGAAGCAGTGATGGAAGCGCCCGACTCGCTGGCGCGCGGGGCACGCCGGGCCAGTCCGAAATCCAGGACCTTAATTCTGCCCTCGGGAGTGAGGCGAATGTTTCCAGGCTTGAGATCGCGGTGAATAATCCCGCGCTTGTGCGCGGCGGCCAGTCCCTCGCTAATCTGCGCGCCGAGAGCGGTTACTTCATCAATAGGCAAGGGGCCGGAAAGTAAGCGATCGGACAGGCTTACGCCCGGAATGAACTCCATGACCAGGAAATCGATCTCGTTTTCGGTTCCAGCGCCGTACAGAGTCGCGATATTGGGATGGTTGATGCGGGCGAGGGCGAGTGCTTCCAGCTTGAAGCGGCGGCGGGCATCGGCGTCTTCGAGCGACCCGGCAGGCAGGATCTTGATCGCGACGTCCCGCAACAGTTGCTCGTCGTGCGCACGATACACGACGCCCATCCCTCCCGCTCCGACCTTCTCAATAATTCGGTAGTGGGCAAGGTTCCGGCCAATCATGTGAAAAACGCTCTGGGAGACAAGGTTTCGTCTACGCGAAGAAAGAATGGTATCGCAGAAACAGCCCGACGGGGACTCTCATATGGGTGATGAGACATCGCGGTAGCACCACCACTTTCGACCCCCATCCGATGAATACTCTGTCGGCGTATGGTCGGCGCCCCGCCGACTGTCGAGCGGGCGTCCTCGCCCACCCCGCATTACAATGACTCCATGTCCGACGCCCTGCTGCGCTACCGTCCCGAATTCCCCATTCTCGAGCGCACCAACTATATGATCTCGAACTCGCTGGGCGCCATGCCCCGCGCCGTCTACGACGCTCTCCACTCCTATGCCGACACCTGGGCCACCCGCGGCGTGCGCGCCTGGGAAGAACGCTGGTGGATGCTCGCTCTCGAAGTTGGGAACGAACTCGGCTCCCTGATGAACGCGCCCGCAAATTCTGTTTCCACCCATCAGAACGTCACCACTTGCCAGGCAGTAGTCGCGTCCTGCTTTGATTTTTCCGGCAAGCGCAACAAGATCGTCTACAGCGACCTGAACTTTCCTTCGGTCATGTATTTCTGGGAAGCGCAACGCCGCAACGGCGCGTGCGTACACATGGTCAAGACCGACGACGGCATCCACGTCCCCACCGAACGCCTGCTCGACGCCATCGACGAACAAACGCTGCTCGTCCCCATCTCGCACGTGATTTTCCGCAGCGCATATATCAACGACGCGCAGGCCATCATCGAAAAAGCACACAAAGTCGGAGCCCACGTCGTGCTCGATACTTTTCAATCTCTTGGCACCGTCCGCGTCGACGTCACCGCCCTCAACGTGGACTTCGCCTGCGGAGGCGTCCTGAAGTGGCTCTGCGGCGGACCGGGCGTCGCCTATCTGTATACGCGTCCCGACCTCGGCAAGAAGCTCGAACCCAAACTCACCGGATGGTTCGCCCACCAGGACTCGATGGCCTTCGAAATCGGTCCGATTTGCTACACCGATCCGCCCTTTCGCTTCATGAATGGCACCACCCACATCCCCGCGCTGGAAGCCTGCCGCCCGGGACTGAAGATCATTCGCGAAGCGGGAGTCGGCAACATCCGTGAAAAATCAAAACGCCAAACCGCGCGCCTGATCGAACTCGCCGACCAGCACGGATGGCGCATCAACACTCCTCGCGATCCCGAAAAACGCGGCGGCACCGTCTCCATCGACATGCCCGACGCCCAACCAGTCTCCCGCGACTTACTCGCCCGCGAAATCCTGGTCGACTGGCGTCCCAAAGCCGGCGTCCGCTTCTCCCCCCACTTCTACAACACTGACGAAGAAATCGACCTGGCCATCGCCGCAGTAGAAGAAATTCTGAAAGAACGACGCGTCGAGGTCTAGCTCTGCCCTGGATTTATCTGGCTAACGCCTTTCTTTGCGTCCTCAGCGGCCGTTCTCTGCGTTCTTTGCGGTTAAAGGTTTTGACCTCTGCAATCTGACCTCCGACCTCTGCCCTCAGTTACCTAGGTAAGCCCTCCGTCAACCTTTCCCGTGTCGTCCGAAATCACGATCCTTATCCTGACAGATGTGACGCTCGTCGCCCTCATCCTCCCGTCCACGGAACTCGCCGTCTTCATGTCGATCGGCATCGCCGGCGGCCTTTACATGTTCGTCCGGGGATTTCGCATGCTCGCCCGCAAGCGCCTGCTGCTCAACACTCCGACGTCGAAGATCCGCAGCGCGTCCCTGGGCCTGGTCGAAGTTAGCGGCCTCGCGGTCGGACCGTACACTCTGCCTGCTCCGATCACCGGCTCGCCGTGCTTTCTCTACCGCACCACCGCCTGGCAAAAAATCGACAATCAAAAAAACGAATGGAAAAAAGTCGCCGAAGAAACTCTGCACGTCCCTTTCTTCCTCGACGACACCACCGGCCAGTTACTGATCGAACCCAACCTCGCTGAACTCGACCTTCACCGAGACTTCCGCGAGGAGTTCAGCTCATCGTTCTTCTCCACGATAGATGCAGTTCCGGCTGCGGTCACCAGCTTCCTCGCCCGTCACGGCGTCCAGCCCTCCAACAAAATTCGGATCGAGGAAAGCTCCATCCAACCGAAGCATCCCCTTTTTATCGTAGGCACGCTCGCCGAGAATCCCGGCATCGAGGTGCGTCCCTTTGCGACAGCCGTCGATCCCAAGCCCCGCCAGATAAACGTCAGCCTCCAACCGTCACCGACTGCGCCGCTGCCGGAAGTTGTCCGGCTCTCCGGATCGGCAACACCTTCGCGCTCCGGCGACATGACCCAGCAGTCGAAGATTGCTGCCGCTCTGTCGAAGGCTGGGATCACCAACCCCGCAGCCTGGGCAGCCGTTGGCGTTCCCCACCAAGGCACAACGCTCGGAGCAGGTCCGCACGTCTACGAGATTTCGGTCAATGCGGGAAATGCTTCAGCGAAGCCGGGAAACGAGCCTTCCTTCGACCTAACTCCGCCCGTCGTCCTGATGAAGGGAGCAAACAATCCGGCATTCATGATCTCCTGGCACAGCCAGCGGGATTTGATCCGCTCCCTCGCCTGGAAGTCCGCTGCCATGGTCTGGGGCGGTGGCGCTCTCACATTGCTCGGAGTCTATGTCCTGCTGCAGCAGATGGAACTGCTGTAAGAGCGGTCAGCATTCAGCACTCAGCGGCCCCTACTCACGTCGTCCGCAACGATCAGCAAGCTGGCCAATCTCCGACGCTGGAACCCCAAACTACTCTGTCGGCGCTGAATGCTGACTGCTGAGTGCTGATTGCTCAGCCCTGCCTGCTAAAATGTCCCTCGTGAGCGAACCTCTCCGGATCGGAATCCTCGGCGACTTCAACACCGACTACCGTTCCCATCACGCCACCAACGAGGCGCTCCAGCATTCCGCAAAGAAACTGGGCGTCGAACTGGAATCCGTTTGGCTGCCGACGCCCTCTCTTCTTGCCCCCGACGCTCCCAAAATCCTCGAAAGTTGCGACGGCCTCTGGGCCGCGCCCGGCAGTCCTTATAAGAGTTTCGACGGCATGCTCAAAGGCATCCACTTCGCGCGCGTACACGATTGGCCGTTCCTTGCCACCTGCGGAGGCTTCCAGTACACCCTGATCGAATGTGCCCGCAA
>JAYTFO010000300.1:0-4517 GCA_043734305.1 Acidobacteriota bacterium
CTCCCGTGCTCGATCATGTGGTGACGCTGTATGCCGATCAGTTCACTCCCGTCAACGAGTTGCTAATTCCCACAGGCGAGCTCCGAGATGTGGAAGGCACCCCCTTTGATTTCCGCGAACCTCGTGCCATCGGGGAGCGCATTGATGCGAATGATCCTCAATTGCTTATCGGACAGGGCTATGACCACAACTGGGTGCTTCGCAATCATGGGAGCGCCTTGCGCTTGGCGGCGGAGGTTTACCACCCCGAATCAGGGAGACGCCTTGAAGTGCTGACCACTGAGCCTGGCCTGCAGTTTTATACGGGAAATCATCTAGGAGGCGTGTCCGATCGTTCCTTTGGCAGGCGCAGTGGGCTATGCCTGGAGACGCAGCATTTTCCGGACTCTCCGAATCATCCTAACTTTCCTGCGACGGTCCTTCGCGCAGGCGAAGTCTACCAGTCAGCCACTACCTACCGGTTTTCGAACTCCAGCTGATTGGTCGCGTCGCTCCTGTTTAAATAAGCGAGCGCCCGCCTGCGAACCCGGCGTCCGCAAAATGTCGCAGTGCCGACAAGGCCGCGACTGCGCCCGCGCCCCTTCGGACTAGTGCGACGCACGCCCCGCCGAAACCAGCTCCGGTAAGTCGGGCGCCGTATACGGCCGGCTCCCGCTGCAGGCTTTCCACAAGGGCATCCAAGGCGGGACTGGAAACCTCGTAATCGTCGCGTAAGCTCTTATGCGAGTCGTTCATCAGTGCGCCGAACCGGGGCGCGTCTGCCTCTAGAGCCGCGAGCACCCGCCGGTTCTCGCTCACCACGTGCCGCGCCCGACGATTAAGTGGTTCCGGCAATTCGGCAATGCGCTGCAAATCTGCCGCGTCTCTCAGAGAGTTGACGCGCAACAGACGAGCGGCGTTTTCACATTCTGTACGCCGAAGGTTGTAAGCCGTGGCCGCCAGCTGCCTTGAGGTCCCACTGTCCAGCACGATCACTTCACTGTCCGCCGGCAATGGCAACCGACGGTGCTCCAAGCTGCGGGTGTCCAGATACAACATATGCTCTTCATCACCGAGGCTGCTTGCCATTTGGTCCATCACCCCACAAAGGACCCCCGCGTAGTCGATTTCAGCCTTTTGCGCCAGCAGGGCCAGATCGACATCGCTCAATTCCAAGTGCAGTAACTGACGCACTGCACGCAATACCGCGACTTCCAGCGCAGCGCTGCTGGACAGACCCACCCCGATCGGCACCGTCGAATCGATCCTGATGCAAACAGCAGGAACGATGTAACCGGCAAGTTCCAGTACTTCCACGCAACCGCGAACATAACGGGCGAACCCCTCAGATGCGGGGTCGTGGCGACCAAACGATTGCTGCTCGTCGAGATTGGCCGAATACACATGCGAGAGGTGATCGAAGCTGGGCGCCAATTCAACACTCGTGTACTGCCGGGTCCCGATCGGCAGCACGAATCCACCACTATAGTCGGTATGTTCTCCGAGTAGATTGACGCGCCCTGGGGCCCGGCAAACCACACTGGGATGGCGTCGGAATACTTCCTCGAAACTCTGCACGATAGTTAGAAATCCACTGCCACCGATTGCAACTGCCGCGCTGCATCTTCCGGCACCGAGTCGCAGGCAAAAAGGCCCGCGGCCAGTTCCGTCCCCGCAAGGTATTTGAGTTTGTCGCGCGTGCGATATGCGGGGTAAAGTTCCAAGTGCAAATGGCACTCGGGGTGGCGCTGGCCGTCCGTAGGCGCTTGGAACCAGGCCATCACATACGGGAACGGCCGCTCCCAGAGTGCATCGAGTTTCATCAGTACCGTCTTTAGCGCCCGAGCCAGATCCTTGCGAACGGCCGCCCCGGTTTGGTAAAGATAAGGTACAGCCTGACGCGGCGCGACCCACACCTCGTAGGAATATCTGGCGCAGACGGGCACCAGCGCCACTGCGTGCGGACCCTTGTAGAGAATACGCGCTCCGGACTCTAACTCTTTACGGAGCAATTCCTCCAGGAGAACCTTCCCGGTCGCCTCATGGTGCGTGCGCTCTTGGTGGAGCATCCGTTGCGGAATCGGCGGAACGAACGGATAGGAGTAGATCTGTCCGTGAGGGTGGGCGAGGGTCGCACCGACCTCGACGCCGCGATTCTCAAAAGGCAGCACATATTGCACCGACTCCGTGGCGCCGTTAAGTTCGGTGTGGCGGCCCCAGACCTCCAGCAGCAGTTCAAGATGGTCCACAGGCAGCGCGCCGAGCGAGGTGCCAGAGTCCTGTGAATACACTATGACCTCGCAATGCCCTTCGCCCGGACGAGTCGGAACCAACGTCTCCGGGGCCCCACGCGCGCCCTGCGCCAGCGACGGAAACAAATTATCGAAAACCGCCACGTCATAGTCGCCGCGGGGTAGCTCGGTCGGAACAAGGGGGTCGGTGGTCGGCCGCAATGGGTTGTATTCGGGCGGCGGCAAGAACGTTCTGCCTTGGCGCTGAGGCGCATAGGCGATCCACTCCCCGCGCAGTGGCTGCCAGCGTAGATGCGAATTGCCGACCGCTGGCAGCGCCGTGGGGCTGGGCGCTGGATCGACGCGTTCAATTGGCCTTCGCGCATACAGGCGCAGCGCGCGCCCGTCCGGTTTCGTCATTTCAAGGCAATGCATTAGTTATAGCGGCGGCATAATCGGGGCGTCGCCTTGCACGGCGAGAGCAACTTTGGAGATCGGGATTTTAGGATCACGCTCGGCGGTCAACAAACCATTGGACTCCTGAAACGTGTCCGCGAACTGTGTGTAGCAAAACCCACTGAACATGGCCGTCGTGCGCACCACCTCGATGAGCGCGATAACTCGTTTCTCAAATTCCGCGGGGTCCTGTTCTACGGTGTAGCCCCAATCCCCGTTTAGTGCCGCCTCGCTTCCCAGGCACGCGGCCCCGCCGAACTCGGTAAGGCAGATCGGTTGGCCGCGGTGCGGAAAGCCATCCAGGGTCAAGATTCTTCCAGCGGCCCAGCGCCGATCGACCAGTTCCTGTGATTTTACTTCGGGCCCGTAGCGGGCCCGAAAATGCGCGGGATCCGGGTCGTAGTCGTGAATTCCGATGATATCGGTGGCGGAGCTTTCCCAGCCGTCGTTGCCAATGACTAATCGGGTCGGATCCAACGTGCGGGTAAGATGATAGAGGGCGCTCACCGCATCGCGCGCCGCGGCCACCAAATTCAGATCGGGCACTCCCCAGGACTCGTTGAAGGGCACCCATACGATAATGCACGGGTGGCTGCGATCGCGCGCTATAACCTCAGTCCACTCCCGGAGCATGCGATTGATCGCCCGATTAGTGAACCGATACGCACTCGGCATTTCCTCCCACACCAACAGCCCGAGTACATCGGCCCAATACAAGTAACGTGGATCTTCGATCTTTTGGTGTTTGCGAACGCCGTTAAAGCCCATTTCCTTTGTCAGCTCAACGTCCCGGCGCAGGGCGTCGTCTGAAGGGGCCGTCATCAGGCTATCGGGCCAATAACCCTGATCCAGCACGAAACGCAACGCGTAGGAACGTCCGTTCAGGAGTATTTTTTCGCGTTGAGCGCCGATACTACGCAGTGCTGTGTAAGAGGACACCTCGTCGAGCACTACCCCATTTTGCTTCAGCTGCAGGTCGACCTCAATCAGCGTGGGACGCTCCGGGGACCACAAAAGCTCGTTTCGAAAGTCATCCACCCCGGGGTCCGATAACCCTATCCGCCTGTGGACTTCCTGATGAATTACCCCGTACTCGTCGCTGGCCAGGACGTTGTCACCCAGGCGCAGCGTTACGCTCAGCCGCAGGTCCTCAGTGACTGACCCTCCGGTCATGGCGTGAAGCGCAATTTCCCAGCGCTCGAGGTTCGGAGTCCAACGCAGCGACGCCAGATGCGCAGTTGCTACACGTTCCACCCAAACAGTCTGCCAGATGCCGGTTGT
Organism: Acidobacteriota bacterium; assembly: GCA_043734305.1. Lineage (GTDB taxonomy): Bacteria > Acidobacteriota > Terriglobia > Terriglobales > Acidobacteriaceae > Acidiflorens. The sequence goes on from JAYTFO010000300.1 coordinate 3,948, forward strand.
GCGCGAATACCAGATCCCGTGCGGCTGAAGTCGCCAGTCTTGCTTTCCGCGAGGCTTCTCCAGATCGAAAGGATCATCGAATACGCGTACTGTTATTCGCTGAACGTCGCCCTCACGCAACGCATAGGTGATATCTGCGGAAAAAGGGGTGTGGCCGCCTTCGTGCTCTGTCACGAACTCGCCGTTAACCCAAACTCGCGCTTGGTAATCGACTGCGCCAAAATGTAATAGCGTGCGTTCGGTCGGCTGCCCGGTGGAATCGAGCGTCGCGGGGCGCAACTCGAAATCACGCTCATACCAGCACGCCCGATGAAAGGTGGTGTCATGAATGCCGCTCGCCTTGCTCTCCGGAGCAAAGGGGACCTCGATTCGGAGCGGCCACTGCCCAATATCTGCGGGAATTCGACAGCGCAGTTCGTCATCGTAGGTAAAGCGCCACTGTCCGTTCAGCGACAGCCACTGTTTGCGCCGCAACTGCGGGCGCGGATAACCTCGATCCGAAACATTGATATTCATCGGAACACTATAACTTACGTCTTGCTCGCATGGCTCCAGCGCAAAAGGGATTGC
>JAYTFO010000301.1:0-3070 GCA_043734305.1 Acidobacteriota bacterium
GCGCACCAGCCGGCCAGCCACCCGGGCGAACCCGTCTTCCCATTCGGCAAGTTCAAGGGCGTTCCGCTAAAGGACGTGGACGAGGGCTACATCGAGTGGGCGCTCGGCAACATGACCAAGCTCTCGCCGGGGTTTCGCCGGGCGTTGGAGGAGGAGTTGGAGGGGAGAGATTGAGGTTGATATGTCAACACGGCGTAATCAAAAGTGTTGACACAATAAACGAAAGGCGTCAAAAGTATGGGCATGGCCGGATACACGAAGTTGTTCAGTTCCATCCTCGCGTCAACGATTTGGCGGGAGGACGACAAAACCCGAATCGTCTGGATCACGCTCCTTGCGATGTCCGACAAAGACGGCATCGCCGACGGCTCCGTGCCGGGGCTGGCCGACTTCGCCCGCGTCTCCGTGGACGACTGCCGGGCGGCGTTGAACAAGCTCGCCTCGCCGGACGCGGATTCGCGGTCAAAGGAATACGAAGGAAGGCGCATCGAAATCATCGACGGCGGATGGCGAATTCTGAACCACGCCAAGTATCGGTCTAAGCTGAACGAGGACGAGCGCCGGGAATACCTCCGCAAAAAGCAGGCTGAACACCGAGCAAAAGCGGGAAATGTCAACACGGCGTCAACAGGTGTCAACATCGGTCAACAAACGTCAACACCGTCAACACATGCAGAGGCAGATACAGAAGCAGACCCATTTAAGATTCCGGCTTCGCCGGTGGCTGAGAAGGAAAAAGCATCGAAAGAGGAAAAGCCAAAGCTGAACATCGTCACCCCCGAGCACGCGGCCTTCATTGCCGGATGGACTCAAAACTTCAAAGCTCAATTCGGATTCGATTATGCTTTCAAGGGTGGGCGTGATGGCAAGGCGGTCAAGGAACTGTTGCGCGGACCAATTCTGCGGATCGACATTCTTGAAATCGCGAAGTCCGCTTGGAAGCGGGCGGCGCGTTCACCGAAATCTTTCAACTGCGAGCAGGCGACCACGATCAGCGGCTTCCAAAACTACTTCAACCAAATCAGGGCAGACCTGCAAAATGAAAACCCTCACTCAAATCCTGCCAGCAACGCTCGCAACGCTGTCATGTCCCAAGGAACCAACCACCGCACCGCCGCTGAACTCATTCGGATGCGAAACGACGGCAGCCTTGAGCGCGAACGCGCCGCGCGACTTGCCGCCACCCTCGAATCCGAAAGGCTATCCGCTGCTGCCCGATCCGTGGCAGGCGAAATGGCTCCGCCTGTCGGCAACGCACCCCAGCCTGCTGTTGGCCTGCAATGAGACCAAAGCTATAGGCTTCGACTGGTTTCTACACAAGCAACCACGCAACCTCATTCTGGTAGGGCGCACCGGCTGCGGTAAAACTGTCTTGGGCGAGCGTTTGATCGAATGGGCGCGTGCCGTAGCGGTTACGTCCTACGAACGCGCCTACTGGCCTTCCCCGCCCGCCGTTGGCTTTATACGCTGGCAGGACATCGCGGACCAGTTGGAGCTTGGAAAGCAGTCGATGGAAGAAACGGTGGCTCAGGCGGCGGCCGAAACCTTGCTGGTTATTGACGACATCGGGGCGGACTCCGACCGATTCAAGTCCGGCAAGTCCACCGATGCGCTGGCCTATCTGCTCACCCGACGACAGGGGCGCGGCTTCACTGTGCTCACTACCAACATCGCACAGGAGGCATGGGCGAGCCGTTGGGATGCGCGGGTAGAGGACCGCCTGCTGAGAAACTCAACCGTAATCGACATGAGCGAATGCCCGTCGTGGGCGAAATTATGAAACCCCGCCCCACCCTCTGCGAACTCTGCGGCGACGCGCACGCGACTGCGCGCTGCCACCACCTGATGCCCCGCTCGCCACGCCCGAACCCGCCCTATGACTCACCCGCGCCGAGCGTGAAGCTTCACGGAAATATCTTGGAGCGCCATCGGAAAAGTGTTGACGCGAAACGCGATTGCAATTAAAACGTTGCGCGTAATGAAAACTACCTGTGAAAGATGTGAAGGCGACGGAGTGATCGAGTGTGAATGTCGAGAGTGCGGAGGAAGTGGTGAAGTCGAGATGTCAATTGAGACGGTGAAGATTAACGATAGCCAACCTGGATTCGCTGAATTAGAGGACTTCAAAGGGGACTGCAAGCGCGTCCGAGCTGACTGTCAGCGGCTTATTGAACTCAGACCTGATCGGGCTGAAAGTTACAAAACACAACTGGCGTCAACTCTGGCGCTGATAGAAAAGCAGGCGATACAGACCATGCGCGCTGCGGTCAAGAAGCCAATGCCGAAACGCTGATGAACTTCGACGCCAACATACTACCCAGCCGGGTGCGGCTCACCGATGACAACGGCGTGATGCTCGGGCGTGGAGTGTGCCGGGTGCGGAGCAAGAATCCGAAGACGCCGAATGTTTATTACAGGTGCGATATTGCTGATTGGATTTGCGATTGCCCCGACTACCAGATGGGCAAATGCTACCGGCGACGGCGTGATGCTGGATTTGTTCGGACCTTCGCTGGCGCTTGCGAGCACCTACGTATCGCCTCTTGTGCTTTAGGCATCATCTATGTCCTTGCTGATTCCGTAGCGGAGAACAAAACAAAAAAACTGCGATGACATCTCAACCTCAAGTCACCTGCTGGTTTACCGACGAAAAAGCACTCCACACCTGCGCCAATCCTGGAGGCGGTGCGGTGGTTGATCTAGCTCTCCCTGTCGCCACCGATGGTCGCACAAAGTGGGCTGCCTGCCAGCGCTGCGGCAAGGTGTTGGACGTGGTGACGGTGATGGAGAGAGTGAAGCCATGAAAATCGAAATCGAATTGCCAGACAGCGTATTTATCGAAGCTGCGACCACAGCATTGCGCAGCGCGCTCGTCGCGCCAAAATACGAGAAGGAGCGCGGCGGGGAGGCTTACGAGCGGGTGAAGGCGGCGGTCGCTGAACACCTATCCGACACGCAGGTTGTCGAGGCGATACGTGCTACGATACGCACGCTGGCGGCGCAGATAGCTCCGGCGGTGGCGCGTGAGATAGTGACGGAGGAACTGAGGAAAATGGTTAAGCAGGTGGTG
>JAYTFO010000302.1:0-4860 GCA_043734305.1 Acidobacteriota bacterium
CCTGCCGATACCAGGAATCCCCAATTGCGGATCGTGAACGCATAGGAGCCGTCCGCCACGCACCCCGCCGACTGCAACACGATGGCGTTTTGATTCGTAAGCGAGGAGATCAAGCAGTCGGTCGAGCCGAGCGTGATCCTCGATCCATGCGCGAGCTTCGGACTGAACAACCCGCCGGATGCCCAGGTAAGCGTGGCGCCTGCTTTCGTGAGGTTGCCCGTCAGCGGTATAAGGTCGAGCATGGACGATGGATACACAGGAGAATTACGCCATGCGTCAAGGATCGGCGTGGTTGTGCCAATCGTATAAGAGGTAGCGGTACCCGTGATCGCTTGGTTGATCGTTTTCCCCGAGCAAGTCACGCCGTCATTAGTGAGGCACACGTTCACGGACGGAGTCGAGCCGGAAAGCGTGACCACGAGTTGCGCCGAATCGAAAGACTGGTTGATCGTCTGCGCAGGCGACGGCGTGGCGGCGCGCATGTAAAGCGCCGCTTGTGATGTGCCGGAATAAGCAGCCGCCGTCACGCCCGTGGGGGTCCACGCGGCGCCCCCGGCAATGAAGTCCGAGAATGTTAAACCGGTAGGAGATCTTGGTATCAAGTCGCCGGGACCGGTGGCGCGGCGCAGCGCCAAGCCGGTGAACGGGTCGATATATTTGGTGGTCTTTGAAACCCAATTCATTGACGGAAAGTTGTACTCGCCGGGCCGCAAGCGGTCAAAGCGCGTATCGTTGCGTGTGATGCCAGTGGGCGCGTTTGTGGTAACAAACGATCCAGCGATTGTGTCCGAGCCGATCGCGATCTGGTAGTAGTGCCGCGTCAGAGCCTGTAATGCACGGCTATATCGTGTCTTACCATCCATTGCCAGTTCCGCCGCACGTTTTCCCAGCACGAGCGTCTTATATGCAACCCCATTGATGTTGCCTTCACGGGAGCACTGATCGGAATTACTGAACAGACTTGTGTCCACATCGTGAGCGGGCGCATAGGCTCCGCTGAAATCGTTAACCGTAGAGAGCTTGAAGGAGCACGAGCCTGTCTGGTCGGTCTTGATTCGCAGGACGGCTTGGGTGGACGTCGGCGTCGTCACAGTGATGGCAGTAGTGGCGGACAACAGCCCACTAATCCCGCATGGAATGAAGAGTAATCTAAGAAATAGATTTGTCATTGGCGCAAGCCTTTACCGGATGAATAAGAAATACGGCAACAGTTCATCGGGGTCGGCCGCGATCGTTCCGAACGAGCCGGGAAACGCGAACGAAGCTCCACTGCCCGTAGTCGCGCCGGAGAACACACCGGCAGTCCCGAGCGAAAGCGTACTGCTCGCCCAAAAAGGATTGCGAATGTAATAGCTGCCGCTTGTCGTCACGATCCAACCGAGGGCGTTGCTATTGGTGGCCCAGGCCAACACATAATCGCCCGCGGCTAACGTAGTCAAAGTGCTTGGCGACTTCTTTACGCCCGGAGTTGTTAAGTCCGCGCCGGTGACCGACGCATCGCTCATCGATCCTGTGTCATACATTACCGCCAGGTTGCTTGCTTGTAGAACAGCGATTCTCAAAGCGCAGCTTGTGCAGGCGGCCACCACTTGGAATCCGATCGAATTGAACGTCATAGGGGCGGCGAGGTGGAAAGAGAAGGCCAAAGGTTTCGTCAGATTGAACGACGCTCTGCCGCTGCTATCGGAGCAATATCCGGTGAGCGTACAAATTGAAGTTGCCATCCCGGCGATTCCGTTGAGATTGGTGACTGAGCTTCCTCCTGTGGACCCTGAGCCTCCTCCCGCGGGGATTGCTGTGGGATCGAGTACCGCCGTCGTCAATCCTCCGCTTTCGGAGCAGATCAGACCCGTTCCGCAAGCGAAATTCTTACTGCTCAGAGAAGCGCGGTAATCAATGCCGCCAGAGGCATCCCAGGCGCCGGCGGTCGATGACCACGAGTACAGCGGAATTGAGTCTGTCGGGAATGCGCTTACCCCGGTTTGCGCCACACAACCGGCCGAGCACGTGAGGGACATGTTGTGCCCAACGGTTAAAAGTCCGGAACTGGAAATGTAGATGAATGCGATCCCGGCACCCGAAGTGATGGCCACGGAAGCGCTGCTTTGGAACGAGTAAACCGTATTGCCGAACCGGACGTTGCAAGGCGTTGAGGGTGAGCAGCCAGTGCCAACGCTCAACGTCGTAGTTCCAGACTGGGATACCGGCAAAATCGTAGTCACGCTAGTGCCGCCGCCGCCTCCACCGCCCGTGCTGCTGATCGTCTGATTCGGCCAACTCCCGGTAATGGTGACGTTCGCTCCGGCCACCAGAGCGGGCGTCGCCGTCCCGGTGCCGCCATTCGCCACTGGCACCTGCCCGGTCAGCTTCGTAGCCGCCAGCGCCGCGAGCCATCCAGGATTCGAATAGCTGCCCGTGCTATCCACCGCGTTTGTGATTTGGGCCGCCGTGTAGTCGCCCGCGGACGCCACTACTGCACCCGCTCTGGTGAACACCGATGAGACAGCGCCGCCGCCGCCGCCCGCCTGCGCTGTCCATGTGTTTGTTGCTGTGCAGGCAAAGAGGTTCGAGCCCGCGGGTGCGTTCGTATTCAAGAACAACTCGGCCACTTGGCAGATGGCTGGTAAAGCCGTTCCGGACTTCACCGGACGTGTGGCCGTGGCATTCGTGAAGTCGATGGCCTTACCTTGAGTCCGCAGATCGACCTGAGTAGTTTGACTGAACGCGACGGATGCGACGGCAAACAGGAATGCTTTTTGTGATAGATACACTGCTGAGTATTTCAGCCGCCCTCTCGGCAAAACGGAAACCAGCGAAGCGAAAGGAAGAAGTGTAGTTTTGCTGAGGAATGGACGAAGAGTATAAGAGACATGACTTTACAGAAGAAACCATTCTGGCCGGCGACTTCGCAAAAATTCCGGCGCTTGACGCGTGACCGGCGTAAGTGCGCGGCATGATCTGCCGGGGGAAAATGATATGTTGAAGCTGCAATCCTTATGACTCCGTTTGGCCGGCCAACGGGCAATCAGCCCGCATTTCAGCCCATGCTCACGCCGGCCTATGCCGCACCGGCGCTGATCCGTGTGGAGGCTAATAAAAGTCCCCTACAAACAATTGGTCTCAACCTCCTGGCGATTTACCTGTTCGCCATTTTCAGCCTGCTCACCGAAGTCAGCACGGAAGTATTTGGCTTTAAACCCTACGTCACCCTGGTAACAGGACCGCTCGCGATTATTTTGTCCATACTCTCAGGTCATGCCTTGCGCATGCTGAAGACGAAAATCGGCGTTTTCACGTTGTTGTTTCTGCTTTGGTTGCTGGTTGCCTCGCCCTTTACTTCATGGAGATCGGGCACGCTCGAAACCCTCACTGACGTGTTTCTCAGGTCGTATTCCATCGTATTCATGACTGCGGCTCTAGCCATTACGCTAAAGGACTGCCTGCGGATCATGTATGTCCTCGCGGCTGGTGGAATCTCCTTGTTTTTTGTGAGTTGGTTTTATGGAATCGTCGGATCTGACGGAAGATTCGTCATCTCGTTCGGAGCTCTGATGAATCCGAACGATTTAGCCACCCATTTGATGGTTGTGCTCCCGTTTTGCCTGATTGTCGCCGCTACTACCAAACATTCCTTCACGATACGGCCGGTAAGTATTTTATTGGGGTTCGGCATGTTGCTGATTACCCTGAAGACGGCCTCCCGGGCGGCTTTGATCTCGATTGTCGTGATGAGCCTGATTATGCTGGTGAAAGCCACAAGCGGCCAGAAATTGCTCGCGCTGGGCGGGACCTTCGTCCTGGCTCTCGTCAGTGTGGTTGTTCTGCCAAGCCAGGTGTGGCACCGGTTTGCGACAACATACTCGGACACGGAAGAAGACTCGGCAAGTTACGGCGTTTCGTCGCGCGAAGGCCGCAAAGTAATGCTGAAACGCAGTATCGACGTAACCCTGAGCCATCCGATCGCCGGAATCGGTCCGGGCGCATTTATAGCCTACGACGCCGATGAAGCCAAACGAGCCGATCGCCGCGCTAAGTGGTTAGGGACGCACAACAGCTACACGGAGGTGTCCTCCGAAGCCGGAATCCCAGCTCTGATATTCTTTGCCGGCGCGCTCATTGCCGCGATTCTGGCCTGCGCTCAAATCTACAAAAAAGCCTCCAAGCGAGCCGATTTGAAGGAGCTGTCATCGTGCGCGCTGTTTCTGCTCATTGCGCTTGCCGGGCTGTGCGTAAATATTTTCTTTTCGAGCATCGCCTATCGGTATTTCGTACCGGTGCTGCTCGGATTGACCATCAGTTTTTCGCTGGCGGCAAAGGAGCGGCTCGAGGCCCTTGCATTGACTCCGCCCAGCCTCCCGCCGGAGAATACGATGATGCCTCGCGCGGGTCGCCCCTCGGTTCAGTTCCAGCCGGTTTCCGGGCGTACGCAACCCACTATGCGCTTTTCCGGAGTACGCCGATCAGGTTCGTTCTGAGGTGTTCGAATCGTCGGCTTCTCAGCATCCGGATGAAGAGCAGTTCAAAGATTACGGCTGGAGGAATCATTTGGGTGAGCGCCGATGTGCTCACAAGGTTGATCTGTTCCGGCGTGAAACCCGTTTGAGCCGCCTGGCTCCGGATGGCTTCGGGAGAGTTGAGTTGATAAAAAGTCTTGAAAACATCTTCCTCGGCCCGGCCCTCCAGTAACAGCGCTAACCGATTCTTTATCCCTTGCGGAGCTTTCGCCGCTATTTGCATGATCGGATTGCCAAAGTTCGACGTGTGAAATACAAAAACGCCGCCGGGCTTAAGCACGCGGCGAATCTCGGTGAGTATTGGGGCGGGCGCGGGAAGATGCTCAACAACCATATTCGCGGTTAC
>JAYTFO010000303.1:0-4742 GCA_043734305.1 Acidobacteriota bacterium
GGGGGGGAATTGATGGCCGTTAGTGATCAGGCTGTAGCCACAGACACACAGATCGATCAACTCAGTATCAATACGATCCGAACGCTTTCGATTGACGGCGTGCAGAAGGCGAACTCGGGGCATCCGGGGACGCCGATGGCGTTGGCGCCGGCTGCGTACAGCCTGTGGCAACAGTTCCTGCGCTATGACCCCGAAGATCCGCTCTGGCCGAACCGCGACCGATTTGTGTTGTCCAATGGGCATGCGTCGATGCTGCTGTACTCGATGCTTCATCTGGCCGGCGTGCGGAATGTGAATGCGAAGGGCGAAGTGCTCCCGGAGTTGTCGATTTCGCTCGACGACTTAAAAAGCTTCCGCCAGATCGGCAGCAAGACTCCGGGACATCCGGAATATGGCTTTGCCACCGGCGTCGAGACTACGACCGGCCCGCTCGGACAGGGCGTTGCAGCCAGCGTCGGGATGGCGATTGCGGGAAAGTGGTTGGCGGCGAACTTCAATCGTCCGGGGTTTGAGGTCTTCAACTACAACGTCTGGGTATTCTGCGGCGACGGCGACCTGATGGAGGGCGTGTCTTCGGAAGCAGCATCGCTGGCCGGACATTTGAAGCTTTCCAACCTGTGCTGGCTCTACGACAACAACAAGATCACCATCGAAGGGAAAACCGATCTCGCGTTCAGCGAAGATGTGGCGGCGCGGTTCAAGAGTTGTGGGTGGGATGTGACGCACGTGCTCGACGCCAACGATATTGGCCAACTGTCGAATGCCTACAAGCATGCGGTCGGGGTGCAGGATCGTCCGAAGCTGATCATCGTCGACAGCCACATCGGTTTCGGATCTCCCCATCGGCAGGACACGAAAGAAGCGCACGGCGAAGCGCTCGGCGAAGAGGAAGTAAAGCTAACCAAGCGCGCTTACGGCTGGCCGGAAGATGCGCAGTTCCTGGTGCCGGACGGAGTGCGGGAACGCTTTCGCGACGGCATCGGCAAACGCGGTAAGCAGATTCGCGAGCAGTGGACGACGATGTTCAACAAGTACGGCGAACAGTTCCCCGACCTGACGAAACAGCTCAGTCAGATGCAGCATCATCAACTGCCGGATGCATGGGACAAGGACCTGCCCACGTTTCCAGCGGATGCCAAGGGCGTGGCGAGCCGCGAGTCTTCGTCCAAAGTTCTGAATGCTCTGGCGAAGAACATTCCATGGCTGATGGGCGGTGCGGCTGACCTATATCCCTCCACCAAAACCCGGTTGACGTTCGAGGGTGTGGGAGACTTTGAAGCAGGCCAGTACCAGGGACGCAACTTTCACTTCGGCATCCGTGAACATGCCATGGGCGCGATCGTGAATGGCATGACGCTGTGCAACGTCCGCGCGTACGGATCGACTTTTTTTATCTTCACCGATTACATGAAGCCGGCAATGCGGCTTTCCGCTCTCATGGAGATACCGGCCATCTGGATCTACACGCACGATTCGATCGGACTGGGCGAGGATGGCCCAACCCATCAATCGATCGAACAGCTGGTAACCCTGCGCGCTGTTCCGGGCATGATGGTGCTGAGACCCGGCGATGCCAACGAAGTGTTGGAAGCTTACAAAATCATCATGAAGTCGCAGCATGAGCCGGCTGTGCTGGTACTGACGCGTCAGAATATTCCAACCATGGATCGAACGAAGTACGCGCCGGCGGCGGGCGTGGCGCGTGGCGCCTACATTCTTGCCGACGCCGAAGGCGGAAAGCCGCAAGTCATCCTGATCGGCACCGGCAGCGAGTTAAGCCTTTGTGTGGACGCTTACGAGAAGCTGAAGCAGGAAGGTATCCGTGCGCGGGTCGTGAGCATGCCGTCGTGGGATATTTTTGAAAAACAGGATCAGAGCTACCGCGACCAGGTGCTACCGCCCGAGATCACAGCGCGACTGGCAGTGGAAGCGGGTTCAACGATCGGTTGGGCGCAATATGTCGGCACCAAGGGACGTGTCATTGGGATGCGCAGTTTCGGCGCCTCAGCTCCGCTCAAAGACGTGATGAACAAATTCGGCTTCACCGTGGATAACGTTGTTCAAAACGCTCGCGAACTGGTCGCGAAGTAGTGAATCTGTAACGTCCAGCGGCCAGTCTGGCCGATGGATGCGCGTGGTAAGGAGAGGTCATGAATCCTGTCGAAACGTTGGACACCGCCAAGGCCGTCAACCCGTTGAAGCAGCTTCAATCGCTCGGCCAGTCGATCTGGCTGGACTACATCCGGCGCGATCTGATGACGGGCGGCGAACTGAAGCGCCTGATTGACGAAGATGGGCTGCTGGGGATGACTTCGAATCCGGCAATTTTTGAAAAGGCCATCGCCGGAAGCTCGCTCTATCAGGATTTTCTCGACTCGCTCGCCGGCCGCACCGATCTCGATGCCAAAGGACGCTATGAACTACTGGCGCTGCGCGATATTCAGAGCGCCGCCGACTTTCTGCGTCCGGTATACCAGAGCACGAAACGCCGCGACGGCTATGTGAGCCTGGAAGTTTCTCCGTATCTCGCCAACGACACGCAGGGGACGATCGAAGAAGCGCGCCGTCTGTGGCGAGCCGTTGCCCGCGAGAACGTGATGATCAAAATTCCGGGCACGCCCGAAGGCATCCCGGCGATTCGGCAGATGTTGAGCGAAGGTATCAATATCAATGTCACGTTGCTGTTTGCGCAGAGCGTGTACGAAGACGTTGCGCGGACGTATGTCGATGCGCTGGAAATCTACGCGGCGGGCGGTGGAGAGGTCGGCAAAGTTGCGAGTGTCGCCAGCTTCTTCATCAGCCGCATCGATTCGCTCATCGACTCGCTCCTCGGCGAACAGATCAAGAAGGAAGCCGATCCCGCGCGAAAGGCCAAGCTGCAAGCGATTCTCGGCAAGGTTGCCATCGCCAACGGCAAGCTGACCTACGAGTCGTATCAGAAAATATTCTCGACGCCGCGCTGGCAGGCGCTCGCGGCCAAGGGCGCGCAGACGCAGCGTGTCCTGTGGGCGAGCACCAGCACCAAGAATCCGGCGTACCGCGACGTGATGTACCTCGAAGAACTGATCGGTCCGAACACTGTCAACACTGTTCCTCCTGCAACCCTGGACGCGTTCCGCGATCACGGCAAAGTGCGCTTGAGCCTGACCGAAGACCTTCCGGCCGCGCGTCAGACTATGGCTGACCTGGCGGCGGCTGGCATCTCCATGAAGGAAGTTACCGAGAAGCTGACCAAGGATGCCGTCAAACTTTTTGCCGATCCTTTCAAACTGCTATTGGACGCCGTCGAAAAGAACAGCAAGCGCTCGGGTGGGTCGAACACAAATCCACAAAGTGCCAGTCTGCCTGCCGATCTGGACAGTGCGGTAAAAAAAAACCTTAGCGACTGGCAATCCGGCAACAAAGTAAAACGTCTCTGGGATCACGACCAGGCGCTCTGGACGGGCGAAGACGAAGCGGCCTGGCTGGGATGGCTCGACGTCACTGAGCAACAACTGGCGAACGTTGGCAAGCTCAAAGAACTGGCGGCCGAAGTAAAGAGCGGAGGCTTCCGCGACGTCCTGCTCCTCGGGATGGGCGGATCGAGCCTTTGCCCGGAGGTTTTGGCCCTCACTTTCGGCCAGCAGCCCGGCTTTCCGCGGCTCCACGTACTCGATTCCACCGACCCCGCGCAGATCCAGCACACGGAAGCAAAAATCGATCTCGCGAAAACTCTCTTCATTGTTTCGAGCAAATCGGGCAGCACGCTCGAACCCAACATCTACAAACAATATTTTTTTGAACGCGTGAAGCAAGTGCTGGGAGCCGACAAAGCGGGCGACCGCTTCATTGCAATCACCGATCCCGGCTCGAAGATGCAGCAGGTCGCTGAACGCGATCGCTTCCGCCACATTTTTTACGGGCTTCCCACCATCGGCGGACGCTATTCGGCGTTGTCGAATTTTGGCATGGTCCCGGCGGCTGTCATGGGCCTCGACGCAGAGAAGTTTCTGAATCGCACGGAACAAATGGTGCAGGCGTGCAAGGCGAATGTTCCGGTCGCGGAGAATCCAGGGGTCAGGCTGGGTGTGATCCTCGGAACGGCCGCGAAGATGGGCCGCGACAAAATCACGGTGATCACATCGCTCGGCATTTCGGACCTGGGAGCATGGCTCGAGCAGTTGATTGCTGAGTCCACCGGCAAGCTGGGCAAGGGCATCATCCCGGTCGATCGCGAAGAGTTGGCGGCGCCGGATGTTTATGGCAACGACCGCATCTTTGCCTATGTTCGCCTGGAAACCGCACCCGACGCGGCACAGGACGCGAAGGTCGCCGCGCTCGAAAAAGCGGGGCATCCGGTAGTTCGCATCGCGATGACCGACACGTACAACCTTGGCCAGGAGTTTTTCCGCTGGGAAGTTGCGACGGCGGTAGCGGGATCGATTCTCGGCATCAACGCCTTCAATCAACCCGACGTGGAAGCCAGCAAGATTGAAACCAAGAAACTAACCACGCAGTACGAAACCAACGGCTCGCTTCCCGCCGAGAAACCGCTCCTCGAAGAAAGTGGCTTCAAGCTTTTCACCGACCAGAAAAATTCCGACGCGCTGTCGAAAGCAGCGGGTGCCGACCGTTCGCTGAAGAGTTATCTGAAAGCTCATTTGAGCCGCATCGGCGCTGGAGATTACTTTGCGGTGCTCGCCTACGTGGAAATGAATCCGGAGCATGAGGCGCTCTTACAGGGATTGCGCACGGCGGTCCGC
>JAYTFO010000304.1:0-31569 GCA_043734305.1 Acidobacteriota bacterium
GCCACGGCGGTCATGAGTGTCACCGTTATTTTGTGGGCGTCGTACGAATTTCTTTTCACGGTTTACACCGGCTCGACTCCTGGATTGCGCATGGCAGGACTCCGTCTGGTGAAGTTCGATGGGTCTTTGGCGCCGCGCCGATTGCGCCGCTGGCGGGTTCTAGCGTCCTATCTTTCCGCGGTCGCTCTCGGATTGGGTTATCTGTGGAGCGTGCTCGACGAGGACGGCCTGAGCTGGCATGACCGCATCACGCACACTCACCTTCATCGTGATAACGAGGTTATTGAGTCATTGAAGCATTGAGACATTGAGTCATTGATCTCCCGGATCGAATCGGAACGGTTGATCTGGGTAGATTCCGTGCTCGAAAGTGCAAACTATTTCATGTTGCAGATTGATTTTGGAATTTCATTCCCGCGGGGGCCTTATTGCTGGCCTTGTGTACAGGGCGATGTTACACTCCAGCGCATTGTGACTCGGTTCGGCATCCCCCGCTGCGAAACCGTTTCGTCCGTTGAATAGCCGGCAAGAATAATTCAATTTCAAGAGGCAATACATGAAGGCATGGCAAGCGCTCGGAATTATCTGTCTGATTCTGGTTGGGCTCGGCACGATGTCCGCGCAGACCTGGACGCCACTCACGAATCAACCCACGTTCGCAGCCAGCAACGCTAATCTCCTGCTGGACGGCACCATCATGGTGCAAGACGCCGGCGCGCAGGATTGGTGGAGACTGACCCCCGACGCTTTCGGGAGCTACCTCAAGGGCACCTGGTCGCAGTTGGCATCGTTGCCCGCTGGATACAGTCCGCTGTACTACGGCTCGGCGGTTCTGAAGGATGGGCGGCTCATCGTCATGGGTGGAGAGTACAACTTCTTCAACCCGGTCTGGACGACTCTCGGCGCTATTTACAATCCGAAAACCGACAAGTGGAAGTCCATGGGACATCCTTCGGGCTGGACCACCCTGGGCGATGCGCAGAGCGTGATTCTTTCCGACGGCACCTACATGCAAGCCAACTGCTGCACCGCGGAAGCTGCCTTGTTGAACTCCAAGACCCTAACTTGGGCACCGGTAGGAACCGGCAAGGTCGACATTAACGACGAAGAAGGCTGGACCCTGTTGCCGAGTGGAAAAGTTCTGACCGTGGATGCATTTACCGGAACGAACTCCGAACTGTTCGATCCGGCCACCGGAGCCTGGTCCTCGGCGGGCAGCACGATCGTCTCGCTCGTGGATCCGGGTTCTGCGGAAATCGGCCCGCCGATTCTACGCCCCGATGGAACGGTGATTTATTTCGGCGCGACCGGGCACAACGCCATCTACAACACTGCCAATGGAACCTGGGCAGCAGGCCCCGATTTCCCGAAGGTTGGCGGCGTGTTTCTCGATGTCGCCGATGGTCCGGCCGCTCTTTTGCCCAGCGGCAATGTGCTGGTGGGTGCGAGTCCGGGCGTGTTCAGAGCTAATACGCGTTTCTTTGAGTTCAACGGCACAAGTCTGACGCAGGTTGCAGCTCCGCCGAATGCTCCGAATTTTTCCTCGTTCGAAGGCCGCATGCTGGTGCTGCCCACCGGGCAGGTGATGTTCACCGACGGCACCACGGGCGTGGAAATTTACTCGGCGGCAGGAAGCGCGGATCCAACCTGGGCGCCCGCCATCACAAAAGTTCCCGCCAACCTGATTCACGGGAAGACCTACACCGCGCAAGGAACACAGTTCAACGGGTTGTCGCAAGCTAACGGATACGGCGACGATGCCCAGGCCGCGACGAATTACCCGCTCGTCCGAATCACCAACAATGCCACCGGACACGTTTTCTACGCCGCCACCAAGAATCACAGCTCGATGGGAGTGGCGACCGGGAACGCAATCGTGAAGACACATTTCACGGTGCCGGCGGGGATCGAACTGGGAGCCAGCCAATTACAGGTAGTCGCCAACGGCATTGCTTCCACGGCTGTGGGCGTCAACATCAACTGAGCGAAACCGTAACGCCGGCATCTTGCTGTCCCGAGGTAGTGGCTCAGTTTGAAATAAGTCCGACCAGTTCAGATAAATCCCATGCATGGTTGCTCAATCCAGATTCCATTGCGGGCGTCACTCTCAACGTCTGGTGGATGCGAACAAAGTTGCAGTACATGAAATGCAGAGCGACTGCATAGGCATGATTGCCCAGTTTCTTGGAAAATCCGTTCGTCAATCTAGTAAACCGGCGCATCCCCATTCGCATTGTGAGGTTCTGACGTTCCACATAGCTAGTGCTGACGTGCTTGGGGTCGGGATTACCGCTCACCGTTTTCATGTCGCATCCGATGCAGACCGCTGGAGAATACCGTGCTTCATTTTCGACAGAAGCGCCATAAATCTTGTGAAGTTGAGCATAATCACAATCCATACCGAACGCACCTTCGACGGCCTCAAGATAAGCCTTGTGCCCGTCAGTGGTGATCTGCACTCGGCTCTTGATTCTGCTGGCGCAATCTTGCATGAAGTCCATCGCCCAGTCTGCACCACGTCCGCCGACAAGGTAGCTCACGACAAGTTTTGTGTCCGCGTCGATCCCGACCCATGTCCAAACATCACCCCAGCCGATTTCTTTCTTCTCTGCGCTAACGTTTTTGGCCTTAGCGCCGATATAGGCCCATATCTCGTCGCACTGCAAGCGGCGCACGCGCAAGTTGCGAACGTGCTTGTCGTGATAATCCATGCATTCTTTGCCGAGATCGACGAGCAATTTGGTGATGGTATTTCTGGCGATTCCTGTCATTCGAGACGTAGAACGGATGCTGTTTCCTTCAACCAGAGCCGCCACAACCCGGATTCTCTCGGCAATGTTAAGCGAATTCATGTTGAGCATTATGCTTGAGTGTTTTGAAATAGTCAAGCATTTTGTTCATTTTATTCTTGTGCCGTCCGGGATAAAATGCTAGATTTTACTTGTCCCTTGCCAAGGGACAAGTAATTCCCCCGGAAAATTACCTACGAGACGTTGAATTTAACTCTAGATGTTGTACTATTCGGGCGTTGTGGTGCGTCTAATTGATATTAGAGGCGAACTACGAATGGATCTGAATGTAAGGGCTTTCCGAACGGTCCAAGAGGCCCTGAAAGAGAAACCCGACGTTGCTGCGTCCCGTAGAGCAGCATCACGAAAGGGCGGCTTAGCGGGCGGCCCCTCGCGTGCTAAAGCTATTAGCGCGGAACGTCGATTAGAAATTGCAAGGAAAGCAAACGCGGCGCGTTGGCGTAAAAACGCCGCCAGATAGTGAGGTTCCGGCCATGCCTGCTACTCAAGTTGCTCCACAAGAAACTACTTCCAGCACGGAACGTCACGTACACACCCAGGTGCGCTGCTTTGTGTATGCGGTTAGCGACAAATGCTATCGCGCAGAGTGTATCGATCTTGATATAGCAGCCGAGGGTACTACGGAAAAATTGGCCAAGCGCGGTCTGCACGATGCCATGGTTGGATATTTGAGCGTTGTTTGCGAAGGGGAAGCCGAAACACTGCGCAACGCAGATGAAAAGACTCTTCGCAAAATAATCTTGCGACCTGCGCCATTCTCCCACCGTCTCCACTATTATGTCGGGAGAATGCGACAAGCAGCTTTCGTGAAGTCAGCAAGTCAATCTAAAGCCCGTTTCTACACGCTACCAGCTCCCTGTAGCGCGTAGAACGGCTAGTCCCTTCCGTATAAACGCTCCGAATTTGGGATGATCCACCAGTAAACACAATAGATAGTATTAATCCCTAACACATTCAATTGGAAGTGGTTTTGTCTTGATTCGGGAGGGTTTTCCTGCTAAAAAATTAGTGCCCACTTCTGATAAAGTGGGCACATTATTCGAGATTTGCCTCTTGATGGATCGAAGAGGACTTTGGTGTGTCCGCAAACTCATCTTAAAGCCCTCCCATAATTTTCGTCAAGGACAATCCGGAGGAGAGTTCCGCCCCAAACAAGGGCAATAATATAGTTGACTCGACCACGGTTTTAGGCTATAGTTTGGTTCATGGAGAGCACCACCATGACCGAACCTAAGAGCCTGCAAGAAGCCGTTATTTACTTCTCGAATCCCGACAACTGCATCAGCTACCTTGCGGCACGCCGCTGGCCGGACGGTGTTGTCGTGTGTCCCGGTTGCGGGTCTGAGAAGGTCAAGTTTAGCGCCAAGCGCCGCAACTGGACTTGCTCCAGCCACCACTCCAAGCGGGAATTCTCCATCAAGGTCGGGACTGTGATGGAAGACTCTCCTATCGGATTGGACAAGTGGATGACTGCTACTTGGCTGGTCACTAACTGCAAGAACGGTATCAGCAGCTACGAGATTGCGCGAGACGTGAAAGTTACCCAGAAGTCGGCATGGTTCATGCTTCACCGGATTCGTCTGGCAATGCAGGACGATTTCTTCGGAAGCAAACTCGGCGGGGATGGCGGAGAGGTTGAGGTTGACGAAACCTTCATTGGCGGCAAGGCACGCAACATGCACGTCAGCGAACGCAAGCGCCGGATTACCGGGACTGGCGGGAAGGACAAGACTGCGGTTATCGGCATCCTTGAGCGTGGTGGCAAGGTCCGCGCTGCTGTCATTCCTAGCCGTCGCCGCAAGGTGCTGCAAGACGAGGTACGCAAGCATGTGACTGCTGGTGCCGCGCTCTACACTGACGCGCTGCTGTCGTATGAGGGACTGGCTGGCGATTACGCGCATCAGGTAATCGAACACGCGACTCAATATGTGAACGGTCGCATACACACTAACGGCCTTGAGAACTTCTGGAGCCTTCTCAAACGCGGCGTGTCGGGAACCTATGTGAGCGTGGAACCGTTTCATCTTTTCCGTTACCTTGATGAGCAAATGTTCCGTTTCAATAACCGTAAAGACATTGATGACGCTGGCCGCTTCGACCTTGCTATCTCGCAAATCGTCGGTAAGCGGCTAACTTTCGCCGAACTCACTGGCAAGGTGGGAGAAACGATTCACTAAGCCTTGGAGCCGGAAGCGCGGGCCGAAGTCTTAGCCCGCTTTTTCTGTACTCGTTTGCGTCTCCATTCCTTGTCCCGTTTCTTAATTTCCTCGTGCGAGATGGAAAGTAAGCGGCGTACTACAGTGTCAAATTTTTGAGATTCAGAATCGTCACTCATGTTGTTACCCTATTCAGTTCTCTTTGGACAGCATTAACAAAGTCTTTGGTATCAACGTAATAGTTTGGGTATGCTTTGGGTAGGGCCCGCACTGAATCAACCGACACAAGCACGACTTGTATACGGGGATCACTTTCCGTTTCCTTCTCTTGTTGCTTATATTGCGCCTCCGCTTTTGCTAATTGATCTTTCGAGAATGACCAAACGCGGAGAGTTGTTTTAGCTGGATCAAGCACCATCAAAAAAGCATGGGCCTGGGCATCTCTTCCTGCCTTTTCCTCAATAAATTGAATGGTATTATTCCAGCCCAGAAGGCAAGTAATGATATTTTCTCGATCCACGATGGCCTTCAATTCGCGACAGAGATCATCTTTGTTCTCCGGAGTACCGGGAACCTGCGCAGACTTCTCCCTTCTGGCAAATGCTGCGCTAGTTAAAGCAAAAAAACGGAGCCAGTCTTCGTTCGCATTTTTGACCCTTGCTTTCAGCGCTTGGCCAGTGAACAATTGAGCGGTTTCAACTGCGGTCGCCCAAGCGTGTTGTAATTTCGAGCGAATTTGAATCTCGATGCGCTGCCCATTGAAAACTTTCTTTTCCGGACTAGGACTCTGAAACCTGAAAATTAAATGGACACTTCGGTACCCGTCCGGCTTTGGACGCTTAATGTAGTCGAAAACGTCGGAACCGTCCCATGAAGAACGGCTCTTTGATTGCCCCTTGCCACTCTTGGCATGAAACTCCTTATACGCAGCTACTAGCCGCTTAACCTCTGTTACGTTTTGGAGAACAGCACGACAGCCACCAATATCTTGCATCTGCGACAGCTTCATATTGGGGTTATCGAGTAGCTTTATCTCAATAGACGGGCGCCGCTTCATCCTCTGGGCGATCAGAGCCTTGGAATTGATCTTCTTGGCCCGGTGGAGCAAGGTCATTTTAATAACCTGAAGCGGGTATGCATGACAGGATCGCCAATTGTCCACAACGGCAATTGCATCCTCACGGGCCGGGTCTTCCTTACCTAGTGCAATTAAGGCTTCCCCAGCTCTATCTACCTGCCCCTTGGTATATTTACGGCCAGTCCATGCCATAGACTCCCACCATAAGCCGGGCCCCTTGGTCGAGTCAAGTAATTTATTGCCCAAACAAGGGAAGGGCGGCCTTTCTGCGATTGGAAGGTCCTTTACATTATGGGCAAGCGACTACCAAAACTGAAGCTCCGGGAAGTCAAAGCCAATCTTACGGCTCTTGGTTTCAGGTGGAAGCGAACGGAGGGATCGCACGAAACTTGGGAAAGGCCAGCGGACAAAAAACGGATACGTGCGGTGGTAACTGTCGATGTCGGAAAAAAGCAGTTCGATGACTACCTCATGAAGATGATGATTCGCCAGTCAGGATTCAGTGCGGAAGAATTCTGCACAGGCGTCATCAAAGACTCAGCAACAGTTGCCTCAGTTGCCGCATCTGCCGCCACAGAAAAATCAAACTGAGCCACTACCTGTCCCGAGGACGTCTCGCCCTCGGGTGCGGCGAGAGATAAAATGCGCTGGATTTTGGCGATTCTGTAACCTCGTCTTCGGGAGTGGCGGCGGGACGCCGCCACGACAGCCGCCGGGACGGCGGCGCTACTCTATTTTCCCATCAGCAGCTTGGCGATCGTTGCCAGTTGCATGTTCGACGTTCCTTCGTAGATTTTTCCGATCTTCGCATCGCGCCAATATTTTTCTACTGGATAGTCTTTCGTAAACCCGTATCCGCCGTAGATTTCGACGGCCAGCGAGGTCACGCGCTCCGCCACCTGGGATGTGAACAGTTTGGTCATGGCCGCTTCCTTCACGAAGTCCATGCCCGCATCTTTCATGCGCGCGGAGTTGTAGACCATCAGACGGGCCGCTTCGATCTCGGTGGCCATCTGCGCGATTTGAAATTGGATTCCCTGGAATTCGGAGATTGGTTTGCCAAACTGTTTGCGTTCCTGCGCATACTTCGAGGCATACTCCCAGGCGCCGCGCGCTACACCCAACATCTGCGCGCCGATGCCGATGCGACCTTCGTTGAGCGTCTCAATGGCAATCTTGTATCCCTTGCCAACTTCGCCCAGCACGTTTTCTTTCGGCACATGGCAATCTTCCAGAATCAACTCGCAGGTGGAGGAAGCGCGAATCCCCAGCTTGTCTTCTTTCTTGCCCACCGTGAATCCGGGAAAACTTTTTTCGATCAGGAACGCCGTGATCCCCTTGTAGCCTTTCGACGCGTCCACCGTGGCAAACAAGATGAACAGCCCGGCCTCTTTGGCATTGGTGATCCAGAGTTTGCGTCCGTTGAGGACGAAATCGCTGCCTCGCAGCTCCGCCTTGGTCTGAAGGGCGAAGGCGTCCGATCCGGAACCGGCCTCGCTTAATGCATAGGCGCCGAGCGTGTCGGCGGCCATCTTGGGAAGATAGCGTTTCTTCTGTTCCTCTGTCGCCCAGCGCAGGATAGCATTGGCCACCAGCGTATTCTGAACGTCGACGATTACACCCGCGGAAGCGTCCACGCGCGAGAACTCTTCGACCGCGAGAATCGCTTCGAAAAATTTGCCGCCAGCGCCGCCGTACTGCTCGGGAATTTCAATGCCCATCAGACCGAGTTGGAAGAATTGTTCGAGCAGCGCGTGATCGAAGACCGCCTTTTCGTCCATTTCTTTTGCCAGCGGACGTATTTTGTCCTCGGCAAACTGACGCACGTTGTCGCGAAATAAAATCTCATCTTCGCTGAGAGTTGTGAGAGGGGCGGGTGGTGCAAATTGCATTGCTTCCGGCATGAATAACCTTCAGGTAGAGTCGCGGCTTGTCGCGTCTCATGAGTGTGGCGAACTCAAAATTGTAGCAGGGGAAGAGCGGCACGGCGTGCGCCACGCGACCTAAGTCAGGGTAACAACTACGCCTTGCCGATGTCCGGTTTCTTCAAGCGCGCTATCCGGATCGCAAACTGGGAAAATATCGTATCGAACGTTCCAGACTCCACCATGTTTTGCAGGATCACATCGGGATCCTTCGCATCACCATCTTTGCGAAGCGTTTCGGAGATGAAGAGAATACAGATGCGCCGCATTCTCGATGACGCAATCCAGCAAATTCGCATCCTGCCCTTGCGCAATCGGAACAGATTGGAGAGCGTGCCTCTGAGTGCATACTTCTTGTTGAGAGGATCGGCGGGAATAGCCTGTTTGATGGCATCTCGCACCATGTTGAATGTGGTGCAGTGCGTACTGCCGTGGTCCCCCGCGGCTTCGGACGCATGCGCCTTGCGAAACAAGTCCTTGTAAACCGCCTCGGCGGTTGCGGTCATGTCAACCGAGTACGGTACAAGAGAAGGTGCGCTTCTCTCCGGAGCTCGCGCCTTGTTGGCCTTTCGGCTCACCGGCTATTTCTTCCTCAGGTCAGCCTCAATCTCATCCAGTGAGCGCACTCGGCCAGCACGAATATCTTCGAATGCCGCCAACAGGCCTTTGTGTTCCGACGCACTCGCCAGCAACTCAATCATGCTGACCATCGCATCGAACTCCCCTCTGATTTCCTGGAACCGTTTGTAGCTCAACAGTACCGCCAGCGGAATGTCGTTCTCTTGAATGACCAGCGTTTCTTCGGTTTGCTCCTTCAACTTCGTGGCGTTGAGGGTGCGCAGTTTGCTAACCCCAACGTGCTTAACGTTCGGGTCAATATTCGGGATTGCGTAGGTTGCCATGGATTCACCCCAGAGATAATGCCAGCATCATAGTAGCACATATATGTCATATTTATGACATTATATCGGCAAATATCTGTCAATATTATGACATTAATTGATCATAATATTGGCAACCATGTCTGCTGCCGTCGGGCCGATGGGATCACGTCAGGCTACGCTCCTCCGGCATCAACTCCGCCACGGTTAACTGATCTGCGTTCCGCAATTCCGGAAATAGCCATGCCCAGATTCCGATCACGATCAGCGTTCCAATTCCTCCCAGCACCACCGCTGGGACCGTCCCGAACAAGTGCGCTGTGAAGCCGGACTCGAATTCGCCCAGTTCGTTGGATACGCCGATGAACAGCATGTCCACGGCGTTGACGCGTCCACGCATTTCGTCGGGAGTTGCAATCTGCACCAGCGTGGCCCGAATGATCACGCTCACCATGTCGAAAGCTCCGCAGAGAAAGAGCGCAATCATCGACAGGATCAGGCTGCGCGAGAGGCCGAACGCGATGGTGAAGACGCCGAATCCGGTGACGCACAAAAGCATGGTCAGGCCAGCTCGACGCCGGATTGGGTGGTACGCTACGACGATCGCGATCAGCGCCGCGCCAATACCCGGAGAGCTGCGTAATAGTCCCAGGCCCCACGGTCCGGTATGCAGGATTTCCCGCGCATACACCGGCAGAAGAGCGACCGCTCCGCCCAGCAGGACGGCAAACATGTCGAGCGAGATGGAACCGAGAATTAGTTTCTTGTTCCAGATGAAGTGAAAGCCCGCCAGCACCGTCCGTAAACTTACGGGTTCTTTGGGGCGGGCGGCTGGACGAATTTTGATTCGCAAAGTCAGCGTCCAAGCCAGAATCGAAGCCGCCACCGCGAGCGCGTACACCGCGGACGGCCCGCGGAACAAAGCGTAGGCGATGCCGCCAATCGCAGGGCCGGCGATGGTGGCAATCTGAAACACGCTGGAATTCCAGGCGACGGCGTTGGCAAAATGTTCCTCGGGCACGAGCAGAGGAAGAATGGCGCGGCTGGCCGGCCAGTTAAACGATCGCACCGAACCGAGCAGCACCAGCACGGCGTAAATCAGATGAACGGAGTGCGGTGCCCTCCAACTAATCACCAGCAACAACGCGGAGCACAAGCCGAAACCTGCGTAGCACCACATCAGTAGGCGGCGCCGGTCGAACAAATCGGCGGCGTGCCCGCCGAAGAGGAACAGCACGAATCCTGGCAAGAATTGCGCCAGGCCGACGTATCCCAGGTCCAACGCCCGATGCGTGATTTCGTACACCTGCCATCCCACCGCCACCGATTGCATTTCGAGCGATACCACCAGGAAGAATCGCGCGAGCGTGAACGAAACGAAATCGGGATGGGTGAAAGCCGGACGTCCGGCGAGGCGTGGGTCCTGGGAGGTAAGCATTGCTGGATGGAAATTATCTCAGAAGGGGTTGTTGGGTAGTGACGTCGACGTGTTTACATCAACAATTTTCCGTCCGAAGTAATTAAGATGCTTTGGTGAAGTCCCGAAATCCCCCGGTTGGCCACAGTAAATGCCTGATCCATTTTGTGCCGGTGCATTAGACTTGTGACAGCATGCCAAAACTTAACGTCGTCGCCATTCTTCGAAAACAACTTAAGGAAGCCAGGGCAACAGTGGATCGATTGCACCACGCTGTGCAGGCGCTGGAGAGACTGGGGCGCAAGGAACGCAGTCGCGCCAGCAATATTTCCGCAGCCGGTCGCAAGCGGATTGCCGAAGCGCAGAAGGCGCGCTGGAGGAAGTTGCGACTGGTGAAGTAGACGAACTTCACTTTCGATTGATCAGCGACGCCACATATCCGGCGCCAAATCCATTGTCGATATTTACCACGCTGACGTTTGAGGCGCACGAGTTCATCATGCCGAGCAGCGCGGCCAGTCCTTCGAACGCAGCACCGTAGCCGACGCTGGTTGGGACCGCGACCACCGGAACCCCGACCAGGCCTCCGACCACACTGGGCAGAGCGCCTTCCATCCCAGCACAGACGACGATCACGCGCGCCTTCGACAGGGCCGCGCGGTGCGCCAGCAAACGATGGATGCCGGCCACTCCGACGTCATAGAAATGCTCGACCGTGTTGCCCATCATCTCGGACGTGACCTCGGCTTCTTCCGCGACGGGGATATCGCTGGTTCCCGCCGACACGACCGCGATCACGCCTTTACCGTAGCGCTTGCGGTCGCGCTTCAGAACGATGGCTCGCGCCAGCGGACGGTACTCTGCTTTTTTCACACGGGCGGCCACGGCCTCAAATTGTTGTTCCGTGGCGCGCGTCGCCAGGACGTTGCCGCCGTGTTCGGCCAGACGTCTGAAAATTTCCGCGACCTGCTGCGGAGTCTTCCCCTGGCTGAAGATCACTTCCGGCATCCCCTGTCGGAGCGCCCGGTGGTGGTCGATCTTGGCAAAGCCCAGGTCTTCAAAAGGGAAGTGGCGCAGGCGTTCGACCGCCTCATCGGGGGACAGCTTGCCGTTGCGGACCTGCTCGAATAGTTTGCGGAGCGCCTGGGAATTCACGTGTGTCAGATTGTAGAGGATTAAGCCGAGGAGAGCTTCGAGCTACGGGCGGCGGGCTTGGAGCTATGCGGGCGCGGTTTTCGCGAAAAGCTCGAAGCTCGCAACGGGGTGGTGTTCGAAGTCATCCCGTAATCCGGGAAATCGGCTGCGAGCTACGAGCCGCGAGCCTGATCGACCAGCTTACTCGGAGCTCGCAGCCCGCAGCTCGCAGCCATTTCCTCATTTTCATTTACAGCTTCTGTAATCAAATCAAGTCCTTTCAGTAACTTAGCTAGATTACTCTAGTGGTTCTAAGCACTTTTGGGAGATTGCCCCATCCCCTCCCCCACCCTATAATCGTTTTACTCTGGTTCTGGATTCTCCGTCAGGTTGCGGGTAGGTAAAGGCCGAAGGTGCGAGTGTGCCTTCTGGTCGAACCGAAAGATCGAATATGCGAAGTCCCCTGCAAGTCGCCCTGATGGCCACCACGGTAGCCGCGGCCGCCTTTCTATCCACCTCCTTGGGGTGGGCGGAATCGCCGGGCCGGAGCAACGCCCGCGCCTTTGCTACCACCACCGACGAATTTGGCCGCAAGATCTACATCAACGACGACGATGCCGCCAAAGGAAGTCCCGCTAAGGAAAGTGCCGCCAAGCCCGCGTCGACGGCGGGTGCTCGGCAACCTGCCGGCCTTTCCTACTGGAGTTCGACCGAGCATCGCTGGAAGCCAGTGCCGACTAGTGGCGCTGCCATTCGTGCCGCGCGTTCGGCGGCGACTGAAGTCAACCATTATCTGGACGGAAGCGCTAGTTTTCTGCGCAGCAATCGCGTCTTCACCGAGCAGGAAATTGAAGCGGCCATTGTTCAGGCAGCCTCGCGGCACAATGTGGATGCAAATCTTGTCCGGTCCGTGGTGAAGGTGGAGTCGAACTACAACCCCAACGCGGTTTCCCGCAAGGGTGCGATGGGGCTGATGCAGTTGATGCCTGGCACGGCGCGCTCGCTCAACGTCACGAATCCTTTTGATCCAAACCAGAACGTCGACGCCGGTGTTCGGCATCTAAAGAGATTGCTGGACAACTACGGCGGCAACGTTTCACTGAGCCTGGCGGCATATAATGCCGGTTCGGCGGCGGTGGCGCGGAGTGCCGGAGTCCCACATTTTGCGGAAACACGAAACTATGTGCGGCGGATCACGAATTTGTATAACGGCGGCACGCCAGGCTCGTTCATCATCGGTAATCCGGTCCACGATCCGGTACTGGTGCAGCGCGATTCTCGCGGAGTGCTGTTCATCAGCAACACGGAATAACCAGCGGCTTCCCGCACGAACGGGAAGACGCAAACGCAGTACAGATTGAGTCAGTATTTTGAAGACCCAGGCTTCTACGACCCTAGTCCGAGGCCAAGATCGAAGTAAAGGTCGAGGCCAACGCGCTCTGCGCTGGAGTGCCGCGCTGCTGCTGGTGCTGCTGCCGGCTGGCATTGCCTCGGCTCGAACCCGCCACAACGACGCCTGGGCTCATCAGCACTTTGCGACCGCTGAGCAGATGCGTGAAGCCCTTAACGGACGTCCCGCCGGCGATCGCACCCGCCGCGAATATCAACGCGTGATCAGCGCCTATCGCAGCGTCTACTTCGGCGCGCCCGCATCTTCCAAGGCCGATCCCAGCGTGGTGGCAACCGCCGAGTTGATGGTCGAGATGGGGCGGCAATTCGACGACTCCAAAATTCTGCGTGGCGCGGTCGGGCAATATCGTTTCCTGCGCAAGGAATATCCCGGCAGCAAATATCGCTTTGACGCGCTCTTCACGATCGGCGAAGTCTACAAAGACGATCTTGACGATCCGGAAGAGGCGCGCGCAACCTTCGAGGACTTCCTGCACCGCTATCCGCGCAACCATCTGGCTGACGATGCCCGAGCGGCTCTGAAGGAACTCGATGCCGACGCGGCGGAGATGGAGCAGGCGGCTCGCAAGACAGCCGCGAAATCGCAAGGCAATGCTTCTGACAGTGACGGTGACAAAGGCCCTGACAAAGACGCGGCCGCCGACCCGGCAGCCGCGCGCCGCAGTAAATTGCCGCGCGTGACCGGAGTGCGTCATTGGTCGGCTCCCGATTACACACGCGTTGCCATCGACGTGGAGCGGGACGTGAAGTTTGAATCGCAACGCATCGCGCATCCCGACCGCATCTTCTTCGACTTGCGCGATACCAAGCTTGCTTCCACCCTGGTCGGCAAGACGTTCGACGTGGACGACGGTTTTCTTAAGAAGATTCGGGTCGCTGAATTTCAGCCCGGACGAACGCGCATCGTCCTCGAAGTCGACGACCTGGCAAGCTACAACGCCTTCCTGTTGCCGAACCCCTACCGTTTGATCATCGACGTTCACGGCAGGCAAAGCCGCGCCACGCTGCTGGCGAAGGCGCATCCGGCAAACGCACCTTCGGGATCGGAAACCGATTTGCCTGCCGACGATGAATCCGGCGATCAAACTTCCGACCATCCCGCCGAAGCGAAACATGCGGAAACGCAATCGCGAAAACCGGCGCGTTCTTCTTCTACTACAATCCAATTTTCGAAGGCGCAAACGGGCAAGGACAAAGACCAAGACGAAGCGGCCGACCAGCATCCGGATGCGCCTGCGACGGTGGCGACGAACGGACGGCCCGCATCCGGCATTGGAGTGGTGAAGACCACCGTCGCCGTCCCCGGGTCGAATCGTAAGATTCCGAAAACCATCGTTGAAGCCGAGGACCAGGTTCCAACCACTGTCGCGACCCTGCAACCGGACAAGCTGCGTCCCGAAGTGACTTCCGCGCAAAGAACCGCGATCGACGAATCAAAATCGCCGAGAGCAGACGCGCACACCGCTCACAAGAAAAAGCTTCATTCCGGCGCCGCACCCGACACCGCCGACCTCGAGACTCGTGAAGCGCGTCCCACCGCCGCGGGAGACCGTTCGTTGATCCGCGCCCTCGGCCTGAAGATCGGCAAGATCGTGATCGACGCCGGCCACGGCGGCCACGACACGGGAACGATTGGCTCCAACGGACTGCTCGAAAAGGATTTGGTGCTCGACGTCGCCAAGCGCCTGGGCCGCTTGCTGGAAACGAGACTGGGCGCGGAAGTTGTGTACACGCGTCAGGACGATACCTTCATTCCGCTCGAAACCCGCACCGCCATTGCCAATCGGGAGCGCGCCGACCTGTTTATTTCGGTGCATGCGAATTCGAGCCATGACTCCGACGCTCGCGGGGTAGAAACTTACTATCTGAATTTCACTTCGTCGCCGGAAGCTCTGGAAGTGGCGGCCCGGGAAAATGCGGTCTCGGAGAAGTCCATCCACGAGTTGCAGGACCTGGTGAAGAAGATCGCGCTGAAAGAAAAGATCGAAGAGTCACGCGAGTTCGCCACCAACGTGCAGGAGTCGCTGTACGGCGGACTTTCACTGCGCAGTGCGGGAGTGCGCAATCGGGGTATCAAGAAGGCGCCTTTTATCGTGCTGATCGGCGCCAACATGCCGTCCATTCTGGCGGAGATTTCGTTTGTTTCCAACCCCGACGACGAGCGCAAACTACAAACCGCCGAACATCGGCAGCGCATCGCGGAATCGCTGTATCAGGGCGTCTCGAAGTACGCTGGCGGACTGAGCGGCGTGAAGGTTGCCAGCAAGGGATCGAAGAACGAAGGACAGTAAGAGCAGTTCTCGGTTCCCGGTTCCCGGTTCTCAGTTCTCAGTGGACTCTCTCCCGACCCATTCGCATTTTCATTTACGTGTGACATTCGTAACGTTGCTACGGATTACCGAATTGGCACAGAATGCTGGTTGAAGACGATCGCCTTGCAGGCCCACGGAAAGGGCAAGCGTTTGGCGCGGGAGCACGATGACCATGACCAATCGGATATTTTTCTGCCTCTTCATTTTCGTGGCGAGTTGCCTGTACGCGCAGACGCCGAAGCCGGCTTCGTACACAACCGAAACCAGCAACCTGGTTGCCCTCGAGCGCATGTGGAACGAAGCGCAGGTCAGCCGGGATTCGACCGCCATCGCGAGCATGATCGGGGATAAGTTCATCAATACGGAGTATGACGGGGAAGTCAGCAGTCGCGGAAAGTTCCTGTCCGATTTTGCCGATCCCAAGTTCAAGCCGAGCATCATGAATATCCAGAATGTGGACGTTGCCATGTACGCCAGCACCGCGATCGTCACCGGCGACTATCACACCAAGGGTCTGTATGCCGGCAAACCCTACGAGCACTTTGGGCGTTTCACCGACACATGGGTTTTTCAGGATAGTAAGTGGCTGTGCGTGGCCAGCCATAGCAGCCTGGTGAAGAAGTAAGTTGCGTCATCCCCCATTGACCTCTCGGACACCCTCAAATCTGGAAACCGTGTTCTTCCCCCGATGTACCTCTGCGTTCTTCTCTGCGCTCTCGTGAACGGTTAAGATAAGTCGCAACCGGAGGCCCTCCCATGAGCCAGTCAAGTCGTAATCGCTACGGACTCCCCGCTACGATTCTTTGTCTAGTCCTAACCGGCAGCCTGTCTGGTTCTGGATCGGTGCCAGCGCCTTCCACCGGAAAATTACCCGCCGCCAACTCGCGGGCCGCACAAGGAACTTCGGCGCGCCCGGTCGCGAGCGCCCCAGCGCCTGCGAAAACGGTTCACATCACCGTCGACGTTCTCGGGAACCGACACCCGATCAGTCCCTACGTGTATGGCGGCGCTTACCCCAAGGACGCTGCCACCATCGCCGACAGCGGCATTACGGTCGTCCGCTGGGGCGGCAATGCCACCTCACGCTATAACTGGAAGGCGGGCACCTACAACGCTGCCAATGACTGGTATTACGCCGATTTCGGTTACACGGAAATTGGAGACGCCGATTCCGCCAAATTCATTCAGGACGTGAAAGCCGCAGGCAGCAATCCCTTGATGACGATGGTGATGCTCGACTGGGTGGCGAAGAACGTCAACAACGGCAGCGCCTATAGCTTCGGCATCGCCAAGTACGGCGCGCAGTGCGGTATCAACCCCTACAACTCCGACGACGGCAACGGTTTAAAGCCGGATTGCACTACGCCCATCACCGGCAACGATCCCAACGACGCCAACTTCCCGCTGAAAGATTCGCCGCAAAACGGAGACCCGGCCAACACTCTTTATCGCAACCAGTGGACCGCGGCGCTGGCAACGGCGTTCGGCAGCGCCCCACATTTCTATGACATGGACAATGAAATCGACATCTGGAGTGGCACCCATCGCGATGTCCATCCTCAGCCCGCTGCGTATAACGAAATGCGCGACAAATTCATTGCCGAAGCGCGTGCCCTCAAGACGTGGGACCCGGCCGCTGTTCGTCTTGGTCCCGTGAGTTGTTGCTGGTGGTTTTACTGGAACGGCGCCAACAACAACGACAAGGCCGCCCACGCAGGAAACGACCTTCTTCCCTGGTGGCTGAATGAGGTTTACTGGCAGGACAAGATCGCGGGTACGCGCTCCGTCGATCTGTTCGACATCCACGCGTATCCCGATACGCCCGACACTTCCGGATTCACTCTGGCCAAGAAACGCTCGCTCGCAACCCGGATCTATCGTGACTACTGGGATCCGAAATATGTGAGCGAGTCGGGCTCCATCAATCAGCCGTGGGCCACGCAGATCCAGCCCAACAAGACGATTCCGTTTCGCATACCACGCATGCGGGCCCTCGCGAACACGATCTATCCCGGCACGCCCCTGGCGTTTACAGAGTGGAGCGCCGAGGTCGCGGGTGGCGCGGATTTTTCAACCGCCCTCGGTGACGTTGACGCCTACGGCATCCTCGGACGCGAACGCGCGTACCTTGCTTCGCGCTGGGTCACGCCCGATCCCGCTAACCCGAACTATCAGGCCATCAAGCTCTATCGCAACTATGACGGCCAGCATCATGCTTTCGCTCCCACCTCTGTGTTGGCGACCAACGATGGCAACCCGAACCTCGTGAGCAGCTTCGCCGCGGTCGATCCCGCTGGCAAAACCCTCACCTTGATGGTGGTGAACAAGACTCCGGGAGCCGTGGTCAACGCGCAGTTTGCGCTCAACGGATTCACGCCTTCGCAGGTGACCACTTACACGCTCTCAAAAAAGAAGCCGACGACGATCGTAGCGTCCGGGACGCAGGCATGGTCTTCGACCGTCTTACTTCCCGCCTACTCGGCAACTCTGCTGGTGGTTGCCGGATCGATGCCGCAACTCCCCAACGCAGAATGGGATCTCAATCCTGATGCGGTCATGGTTCCCGCCAATGGAACCGTAACGCTCTCGCCGAAAATCGTTGCTGGATCGGGAACCGTCGCGTTAGGTACTCCCCAGGCCGACACGGGAATTACGTTGGCCGTAACGCAGGGAACAATCACGTCCGGCCAGAACGGAGCCATCACCGTGACGGCTGGAAACAATGCCGGCTTCTATCACTTCACCGTTCCGGGCACCGACAACGCCGGCGTGGCGCAACAGCAAGGCGGATGGATTCTAGTCGGCAACCCCGCTGCAACTTTCACCAAGCAGGGAGACAATCAGAGCGGCACGCACGGAACGACACTTACGCTGTCGGTGACGCTGCAGCCCGGCCAGTCCGGAGGAAGCGCGTCGGGCGCAACAGTCTTTTTCACCACCGACGCTGGCACGCTCTCCACCCGACTGGTGACCACCGACTCCGCCGGCAAAGCCCCAATCGTGCTGACCCTGCCCGGAAGCGCAGGCACCGTGCATGTCACTGCCGAAGGTCCGTTTGGACTCGGGCATCCGATTGCGGCGTTTACCGAGACGTCGCAGTGAACGCGGTCTGCGGTTTTTCCTAAAACGCCCCAGGAGATTTCCTTCGGGCTCTCCTCAGAATTGTGTGTAGTACCCGCGGAGTCTTCCAGCGGTGGAAACTTTCTGCGCCTCCCAGTAGTCTAAGCAGATAGGGGTCAGTGCGCTCTTCTCTCGAATGAACGGTATTCGTCCAATTATTTTCGCGCTTACGCTAGTGGTCTGCGGTGCGGCCTGGGCTGCAGAAGGTCCTGTGCCTGCGCCAGTGCTGCCCACGCAATTCGCGGGATGGCAACTGCAGGGACCCGCTGCCCGGAGCGACGATCCGGCGTTCGCCGACGAAACCAACGCGCCGGTCCTGCGCGAGTACGGTTTTCAGCACCTGGAAAAAGCGATCTACACCCGCGACGACGGCCGCAAACTGACGATCAAGGGTGCTATATTCAACGATGCCAGCGGCGCCTACGGGGCGTTCACCTTCTACAAAGCTCCAATCATGCGGGACGAGACGATCGGTGGGCAGTCGGCGTCGCTGCGCAACCGCGTGCTGTTCTACCAGGGCAACATCCTGGTGGACGCCGTCTTCGACAGGCTCACGACCATGTCGGCGGCCGAGCTGCGCGAACTCGCCGGAGCGCTGCCCGCGCCCGTCGGCAATGCGCGAAATCTGCCGCCCCTGCCCAACTACTTGCCGAAACATGTGGACACAAAGAATGCCAAGTACATTCTTGGTCCGGTCGCGCTCGATCGTGTGCGGTCGCCGTTGCCCGTTTCGTTGGTGGATTTCAAATCGGGTGCGGAAGTAGTGATCGCGAGTTCTGAGGCGAAACTGGGCGACGCCACGCTGATGCTGATTGAGTATCCGACGCCGCAACTGGCCGCTGAAAAATTGCGCGAGCTCGATGCCGCACACCAACCTGCGCAGCCGCAATCGGCAGGCGCGCCTTCACTGCTGGATGTTGCTCCGTTTTTCGACAAGCGCACCGGACCGATCATCGTGATCGTCGCTGGCCCACTCGCGATCAGCGAAGCGCATGCTCTGCTCGGGTCGGTCAGCTATGAGGCCGACGTCACGTGGAATGAGAATACTTACGTTTCGAAAAAAGACAACCTGGCCAACCTGCTGTTTAGCGTGATCGTCCTGTGCGGGATTGTGGTGGGCGTTTCGCTGGTCGCGGGAGTTGCCTTTGGAGGCATTCGGATCATCATGAAACGCCTTTTCCCGGACCGGGTGTTCGACCGTTCCGAAGAGATGGAAATCATCTCGCTGCACCTCGGCGATACCCTCGATCAGGCCTCCCGGAGGCGGTAAGTCCATCAATCAAATGTTCTTAGCATGGGCGAAGGCCGTTTCTTTCTCATTTTGATCCGGTTTGGCGACTTGTGGACGTATTATTTAAGTTATTGAAAACAAAGCTATTTAATTCAAAAATTTTGCTTGACACCCCCCTTTTAAGGCTCATAAGATTTTTGCAGAAAGTTTCGATGGTCTAAACCTCCGTTGGAACTATTCTCCCTTGAAGAAAAGGCCGCCCACGTTGCCGGGTGGCCTTTTCGTTTTGAGTCGAAGGCGTTGGTGCTACGCACGAGTTCTCAGTTCCTTGAACTGGATTTCTTGAACTGAGAACTGAGAACTCACGTATCTAAAGAGTGAGGACAAACTATGTTCTGCGATCAATGTGGCACGCAGTTGCAGCCGGCGCAGCAAAATTGTTCGCGTTGCGGGAAGCCTGTTGTTGGCCCATCGGGCTATCGACGTAATCGCGTGCAGGAGCACGTCCGGCTGGTGGGCATTCTCTGGATGGCCTACTCGGCACTGTTGGTATTTGGCGGCGTGGCGGTTGTGATCGTCGCCCACACCATCTTCGGAGGCAGGTTCCACCCGCCCGGAGGTCCTCCTCCAGAGGTCACGGTGTGGCTTCGCCCATTCTTAACTTTCATCGGCGGATTGATTCTCTTGAAAGCCGCAGCCGGTCTGATCGCAGGATGGGGCTTGCTCCAGCGCGAGCCTTGGGCGCGCGTCGTTGCGCTGATCGTCGGCTTCCTCACACTCTTCAACGTGCCCATCGGGACAGCCCTCGGCATCTACACGCTCTGGGTGTTGCTCCCCACACAATCCGACGACGAATACCATGCGTTGGCGCGGGCGGCGTAGGGCGCGGGAGAGGTCTTAGGTCTTGGGCCGTAGGTGTTAGGTCACAGGGGCGAGTTCTACGATGCGCGAGATTTCCCCTGTGAACCTTTGTGTCCGCTGTGGTTGATTTGTATTCCTGGCGGAATGGATCAAGCCTCAACTCGCGCCCAGAAACTTCCGTTTGCTCCGATCACATTGCGCGAATCGCACACGAACTTTAGAATTGAAACAGGCCGACGTAGCTCAGTTGGTAGAGCAGCCGATTCGTAATCGGCAGGTCAGCGGTTCAACTCCGCTCGTCGGCTCCATTCTATCCTCCGCCAACGCACTTTCCAGCGCACCGCACCTAGCGCGCAGATTCTCTCGAAAACGGAAGTTTGCATCCCCTCCGGCTGCTCTCCATGCCTAACTCCAGCGCGCGCATGATATCCAGCCCGTGTTCTGGCGTGACGTCGAGCGGTGCGCCGGACACGATCGCGTCGTATACGTTCTGGTAGTAGCGGCTGTAGTCGCCGGTTGCGGTTGGAATTCTTTTCTCGGTAATTTTTTCGCCTTCCGAGATGGAAAGCGTCCCCCAATTTTCGGATGGCTCCTGGCCCCAGTTCGGCTGGCCCGGCATCCCACCGGCTTTGAGTGCGTCTTCTTGTGGATCGGAAGCATATTTCACGAACGATCCCTGCGTTCCATTCAAGCGAAAACGCGGGCCGGTCACGCAGGTAAGCAGATTCGATCGCAGCAGCACGCGCAGCTTCGGATAGTGCAACACAACGTCGAAGGCATCATCGACTACCGTGCCGTCGCGTTCGGCGCGCAGTTCCGCAGTCATCGATTCGGGTGGTCCGAAGAGGACAAAGGCCTGGTCGAGCAGGTGCGGTCCCAGATCGAACCACAGACCGCTGCCGGGCGTGGGGATCTCTCGCCAGGTTTCCGCCTTGACCTCCGGCCGATACCGTTCCATGTGCGATTCGAACAGCACCAGACGGCCGAGCGATCCGTCTTGAATAACGCGGCGCAGGGTTTGGAAATCGCCGTCCCACCGGCGATTCTGATACACGGTGATCAATCGCCCGCACTCCTGCGCAATGCGCACCATTTCCGCAGCTTCAGCGGTCGTGGGGGCAAATGGTTTATCCATGACTACGTGGCGGCCGGCCTGCAAACACTGGCGGGCAAGATCAAGATGAGTCGTGTTCGGAGTGGTCACGACCACCAGTTCGATCGACTTAATGGCCAGCAGTTCGCCGACGCTGCGGACCACTTGCACATCCGGATACGCTGCGCGAGCGCTGTCGCCGGAGCGCTCCACGATCGCGGCCAGTTGCAAACAAGGTACTGCGCGAATCATGGGCGCGTGAAAGATGCGACCGCCCAAACCCCATCCGATCACGCCAACGTGAATTGTTCGCATAAAAGATCTCTCCGCTCCGCAGTTTCCACGAGATGCGGCATCCGTGGCGGCGTTGTGCGACCTGTAAGGGTAGCAGGGTCGTCAGTGTGAAATGTATCGTTTTTCGATTACGCTGTGCCGCAACGTGGATCGACGGCGCTTTTTCTCCACCACTTCCGTGCCATTTCAGGCTAGTTCTCCACAGTTTCCACTGGCTTGCTACTTGCTTTCCCGGTCACAAGTTCCGGATAATTATTCTGTGCAAGTACCAATCGCCGTGCAACGCTACAGCCGAACCGATCTGCTGCGCATTTTGCGGATCACTTCCCGCCAACTGCAGGCGTGGGAGAAGGCGGCACTGGTGACGGCGTTGGAAAGCTATTCGTTTTTCGATCTGCTGCAGATCAAGAAAATTCGCGACCTGTGCGCACAGAAGGTGCGTCCCGCGATGATCCGGCAGTCGCTCGACGCAATGCAAAAGCAGGTTGCCGGCATGGGGAACCCTCTGCTGGAAGCGGGCTCCTATCAAAGCGGACGGCGCGTTGCTTTCCGGCACCAGGGCCGGGTGGTCGAACCGATCGCCGGACAATTCATGTTTGATTTCGCGACGCAGGAAAAAGTATTGGCCAGCCCGCCCCGTACCGGGCCGGAACTGGTCGTCACCGACGTTGTCGAGTTGTTTGCGCGCGGAATCGCGCTCGAAGAAGAGCCCCGCACGCAGGACGAGGCCATCGCTGCCTACTCGAGGGTTCTGGAAATGGATCCCAATCACGCCGCCGCGCACATCAATATCGGTACTCTCTACTACAATCGGCAGGACTATTCGGCCGCCGAGCGGCACTACCGCTCCGCGATTGAGATCGATCCGCGCTATGCCCTCGCGCATTTTGATCTGGGCAACGTGCTCGACGAAACTGGCCGCGTGCAGGAAGCCATCACCACATACAAAACTGCGCTTCAGTTGGCGCCCACCTATGCCGACGCGCACTACAATCTGGCGCTCGCCTACGAGAAAATTCGTGAGCCACGCAAGGCGCTGCAACACTGGCGTGCGTATGTGAGGCTCGACACAGCCGGGCCGTGGGCTGTGCATGCCAAGCATCAGATCCAGCGCATCCTGCAGGCCGATGGATTGAAACTGGTATACGCCCGCCGCGCGAATTGACGGCACCGAGAGAATTCGCGCCAGCGTCAAAGCCGCGTCCCTGACTCAAACAGGACAGTTCTTCTTCCTAATGTGATCCCTGTGATCCCGGTGCTCCTCGTGGTGAAGAAAGGCGTTCACCACAGAGGACACAGGGGTCACAGAGGAATTCGACACCTGAGTGAAGCTTCGCCCGGGACGTGGCTTTCCGGCGATTTCAGTGCTATAGTTTCGGCCCAAACCAGCCGTGACGGGACGATCACTGTCTCCCGGCCCGTATTCACTTCTTAGGTGAGGTACAGAAAATGAAAAACAAACAGTTTTGGTCATTCGTGAGCGAGGCTTGTGCGGTTTTCGCTGTGGTCGCAATCATCGCGAACGCCTCCTGGGCAGCTGGCTATAAGCGCGTTTACAGCTTCACCGGCGGCTTGGACGGTCGCGATCCAGCGACCCATCTGACGTTCGATAGCGCGGGCAACGCCTACGGCACCACCGCCGGCGGCGGCGAATTCGACTTCGGCGGGGTCTTCCAACTGACGCCCTCGGGCGATACCTGGGTCCAGACGGTGATCTACAGTTTCGCCGGAGGCAACGATGGACTCGATCCGCACGCGGGAGTCACCATCGGCCCCGACGGCAGCCTCTATGGAACGACGGTCGCTGGCGGGAACGCCGGCATCTGCGCCGCCGACGGCTGTGGAGTGGTTTACAAATTGACCTTGGAAGGCGGTCAATGGTTCCAAACTACCATCCACAACTTCAAGGGAAACAACGACGGCTGGGGCCCGGGCAGCCGGGTAGTGTTCGATGCCGCAGGAAATCTGTTCGGCACGACTCCGAACGGCGGCACGCATTCCATGGGAACAATCTTCATGCTCACCTCTACCCCGAATGGCGTGTGGCACAAGAAGGTCATCCACAACTTTACCGGCGGCAAAGACGGCGCCACCGGCTCCATGGGCGATCTTCTTCTGGACGCTGCCGGCAACATCTATGGTGTGACCGAGCAGGGCGGAGCCAATGGGCTGGGCAATGTTTACAAACTTTCGCCGTCGCCGAGCGGCAATTGGACCCTCACCCCTCTCTACGCCTTCAAGGGCATGCCGGACGGGGCCAATCCGTACGGCGGATTGATCTGGGATAGTGTCGGCAATCTCTATGGAACCACTTACTTCGGCGGCACGGCGGGAATGGGAACCGCTTTCCAGTTGACTCCCGGTCCCAATGGCCAGTGGCAGGAGAACATCCTGTACAACTTCCTTGGTGATACGGACGGGAGTCTTCCCACCAGCACTCTCATTTTTGACAAGGCCGGCAATCTGTTGGGTACCACCTCCGCCGGCGGACGGCCGTCTTGCGACTGCGGCACCGTTTTTAAACTCATTCTCTCCGGCGGAAGCTGGAGGGAGAAGATCGTTCATTTCTTTGGGAAGAATTTCGACGGGTACGCTCCCAACTACGGTCTGACCTTCGATGCAGCGGGCAATTTGTATGGCGCAACGCCCTCCGGCGGGACGAGCCGCAAAGGAATGATCTTCAGATTCACACCGTAGCTGGAAATGAAATATTGGTAGCGACGCACAAAGAAAAAGGCGCGGCTTGCGCCGCGCCTGGGGAGAGGGCCACAACCGCTTAGTTCACCGCCAGCTTGTTCTCGACGCTGAACGCTCCAAACACTCCACTGGCGCGCAGGCCGGCGATATTCTTGTCCATTTCGCTCTGCACGGTTCCGTAGAGCGTCACGTGACCGTTATTGACCACGACGCGAATCGGATCGACTGGATCAGTTGCGTATCGACCCAGCACCGAGTCGTAATAGAGAGCGCGAGCTGTGCGAACGCGCAGGTCATTGTCGAAGATCGAGGTCGGCAGAACTTTCACTTCGCTGACTACGTCCTTCACGCCCGGCATGCGCTGCACAATCGCGAGAGCAGAGTCGCGCGCCACATCGTTGTAGGTGTAACCGCCTAGAGTCACGACGCCGCCCTTCACGTTGAGCTCGACGTAGTTGAACGCGTTGTCGAAGTGTCCGACGCGGTCATAGGCCAGCTTCTTTGCCAGTTTCTGCTGAAGCTGGGCGTCGGACGGAGTCTCTCCCGCGACCGTGATCTGGTTGCGAACGCCGGAGACGTTCGTCAGTTTCTTAACTTTCCTGGCAGCATCGAGCTTGTCTTGTAACAGGGTGACGGTGCCGCTGAGGGTCACGATCCCGTCCTCGACGCTCGCCTGCACATTTTGAAATTGCTTCGCATCGTGCATCTTTACGCTGACCGCCTGCTGAATCTGCTGATCGTATCGGCCGGTTGCGGCCAGCGCGGTCATGCTCAGCAGGAGCAGCAACGCGACCGTAGTCATTACGCCTGTCGTTTTCATATTCGTTTTCATGGTTGCCATCCTCACTGGAAAATTCCTGGTTCCCCTCAACGGTTGATTAACCGGTTAGTTAAATAGATGCGGAAGGCCTTCGGCGAGATGCACACGCGCTTCTCGCGTTTGTAAATATTGCGTGATCAATCCTTTACGCGGGAGTGACATTTGGCTGGTGATGAAGAAACACTCCGGAAAGTGGTTGTTTGGGAAGAAAGGTAGCGAGGAGTAAAATCCACGTATGACCACCGACGAACGCTTGGATCGGCTGACGGAACGGCACGAGGCTTTGGCTGAGAGCCTCCAACTGCTTACCGCGGACGTACAGAGTCTGGCGCAATCAGCGAAAGAACACGACCGAATCCTCCACGGTCACGCCAATCTCATCGGCGACCTGGCGAAGATTGCTTCAGCGCACGAACAACGACTCCAGCGACTGGAAGGCCACCAAGGTTGAGTATGGCCGGCAGTTTGACAGTTGTTTGTCATAACGACTAATCTCCGGTCATGCCCCGTGGTTTGCAGGCTGAGCTGAAACAGTTAGTTCCCTTCACCAGTCCCGAGCAGGAAGCCTACCTCTCGCTTCTGCGCACCGCGGACGCACTCCAGTCAAGCGTCGAAGCAAAACTCAAAGAGTTTGGACTTACCGGCACGCAGTACAACGCACTGCGGATATTGCGTGGCGCGGGGCCGGAGGGTCTGCCGTGCAGCGATATCGGAGAGCGCATGATCGCCCGCGATCCCGACATCACACGCCTGCTCGACCGCTTACAGAAACGCGGCTTGGTGAAGCGCTCCCGCAGCCACCAAGACCGCCGCGTGATCTGCGGCAAGATCACTCCAGCAGGGCTGAAGCTCTTACGCGAGATGGATGCACCCGTGGAAAGACACGGCCGCGAAATGCTGCGGCATGTGGGGCCAGAGACGTTAAAGCAATTGATCGCCTTGCTGGAGCAGGTTCGATGCGGTCGACAGACGTAGTCCGCGAGGTCTCGCGGACCGGAATTACTTCTTTCGCTTCACCGAACTTCTTGTGGTCGCCACCTTTTTTCTGGGGGCACTCTTCTGCGGGAACACCCGCGCAAATATCTTGTCGATATTCCTCAACTGCCGCCGCAGGTCAAACGCATGCTCGATCTTCGCTCGCGGGACTCGTCCCGCGATATTCGGATCTTCGAGCACCAGGGCATGGAAGTCGAGATCTTCTTTCCAGGCGTGCATGGCGTGTCCCTGGACCATGCGATAGGCGTCTTCGCGTGAGACGCCGGCTTCCACCAGGTCGAGCAGCAGTTGTCCGCTGAAGACCAGCCCGCGCGTGCCGTGCAGATTGGCCAGCATGCGTTCGGGATACACAAACATGGTTTCGATCAGGTTGGAAGTCTTGTTCAGTAAATAATCGGCGAGCGTGGTCGAGTCGGGGATGATGACCCGCTCGGCGGACGAATGCGAAATATCGCGCTCATGCCAGAGCGGAACATTTTCGAATCCGGCCTGCGCGTTCGCCCGTACCACGCGCGCAAGTCCGCTGATCTGCTCGCAGGTCACCGGATTGCGTTTGTGCGGCATCGCCGACGAACCCTTCTGCTTCTCGCTGAAAAATTCCTCTGCCTCGCGGACTTCCGTGCGTTGCAAGTGGCGAATCTCGGTCGCAATTTTGTCCAGAGTGGAGGCAATCACGGCGAGAGTCGCCAGATAGTGCGCGTGCCGGTCGCGCTGAATAACTTGCGAAGATACCGCGGCCGCTTTCAGTCCCAGACGCGCACACATTTTTTCTTCGAGTTCCGGCGAGAGATGCGCGAACGTCCCTACTGCGCCGGAAAATTTGCCGACGCGCAGATCTTCAGCGGCCGCTTTGAAGCGGACGATGTTGCGCTGCGTTTCCGAATACCAGTTGGCAATCTTGAAGCCGAACGTGATCGGCTCGGCATGGACGCCATGCGTTCGACCGATCATGGGGGTGTCTTTGAATTCCCAGGCACGATGTTCGAGCACGCGGGCCAGCCGTTCCAGATCGCCAGCGATCAGCACTGAAGCCTGCTGGATGAGCAGCGCCTGCGCGGTGTCGACCACGTCGTTCGAAGTCAGACCGTAGTGAAACCAACGTGCGTGAGGCCCGACGATTTCCGCGACAGCAGTGGTGAAGGCAATGACGTCGTGTTTGACTTCGGCTTCAATCTCGAAGATGCGATTGACATTGAAATCAGCGCGTTCACGGATGGCCTTGGCCGCGGCCTTCGGCACAATGCCAGCCTCGGCCAAGGTCTCGGTGGCCGCGACTTCGACTGCCAACCATGTGCGGAAGCGGTTTTCATCGCTCCAGATGCGGGCCATCTCGGGCCGGGTATAGCGTGGGATCACGGGGCTCTCCTGGGGAACTGGAAATTGTAATTCAGAAATGGGCTGCGAGCTGCGAGCTACGGGCTTCGGTCCTCGTAACGTGGCACCTTGGCGGCAGTGGCGAGAGCTTGCCCTGCCAGGGCCGGCATTGCAATCCGATGTGGCGGCGGGACGCCGCCACGACAGCCGGCAAGATGCCGGCGCTACGCAATGTCTAGGCTGCTAAGATTTCCGCATGCGTGATTGGCTGCAGACCGCAGGATGGCTGGCGTGCGTCGTGTATTCGACGATCCCTGCGTTCTGGTTGATGATTCATCCGTTTGCCGAACGCTGGCGGTCGCGGCGACGGTCGCCGTATCGCGCGCTTGTGCCGCTCTGGATCGCGATGTGGATCGCGATGGCGCTCATCACCGGCCCGGTGCGTCACGCTACTCTCTATCAAACTCCGTGGGCATGTATCCCGGGCGCGTTTTTCTTCATGTGCGGATTGTATCTGTATTCGCGATCGGGCAAGAACTTCAGCATCAGGCAACTCGGCGGCCTGCCCGAAATTCATGCCGGGAACCGTGAGCAGCGCCTCGTCACCGATGGCATTCGCGCGCGCGTAAGGCATCCGGTGTACCTGGCGCATCTCTGCGAAATGCTCGCGTGGAGTGTCGGGACGGGACTGGCGGTGTGTTGGGGACTGACGGTATTCGCAATCGTGACTGGAACGGTGATGATCCGGATGGAAGACGCGGAGTTAGAGAAAAGGTTCGGTGACGCCTACCGCGTCTACCGTATCGGGGTTCCAGCAGTCATCCCGCGAGTTTCTTAGCCGACGCCAGCTATAATCCGCATTGGCTGAATGCTGAATGCTGACGGCTACCCCCATGCGCTTTGAACTCTTCATCGCCACGCGTTATCTCCGAGCGAAACGCCGGCAGGCTTTCATTGGTGTGATCACGGGCATCTCGGTCGCCGGAGTCGCGGCGGGAGTGGCGTCGCTGATTGTGGCTTTGGCGATCAACAACGGTTTTCGACAGGATTTGCAGCAGCGACTACTCGGGTCGACGTCGCATGTCAGCCTGTTGCGGGTGCAGAGTGATGGGATTCAGGATTGGCGTCCGCTGCTCGACAAGTTATCCAAACAGCCGCACGTGGTGGCGGCGGCGCCGGCAATTTATGAGCAGGTGCTGATCTCGCGAGGACCGCGGGCGCGCGGGGCGGTGGTGAAGGGGATGCTGCCGCAGTATGAAAGAAAAGTCAGCGATCTGTTGAAGACGGTCACGCTGGGATCGGCGGCGGCGTTGGAAGAAAAACACGAGACGTCTGAATCGATCCAACAGAATTCACAAGCAACGGCGACGGACAAGAGTGTCCGTCCCACAGAGGCTACATCGCCCGACGACCTCGCTGGCGTTCACCAGCGCATCGCCGCGATGCCCCCGATCATTCTTGGCAAAGACATGGCCGAGCAGATCGGGGCGAGCGTTGGATCGGTGGTTCTGGTGACCAGTCCGCAGGGGGAACTGACGCCGTTCGGCATGGTGCCGAAGTATCTTCGTTTCAAAGTCGTCGGAATTTTCAACTCGGGATTCTTCGACTACGACTCTTCGTGGGCATTCACGCGCCTGTCCGACGCACAACAACTCTTCGGCCTCGGCGACCTGGTCTCGGTTTTCGAATTCAAGCTCGACGACATTTATGTCGCCAACGATGTTGCCCGGCAGCTCGAACACGCCGCCGGACACGGCTTCATGGCCACCAGTTGGATGGAGCAGAACAAGGCGCTCTTCCGCGCGCTGCGTCTGGAACGGGTCGTGACGTTCATCACGATTGGGTTGATCGTGTTTGTCGCGGCGCTCAACATCCTGATCTCGCTCACCATGATGGTGATGGAGAAAACGAAAGACATTGCCGTGCTGATCGCGCTGGGAACAAAGAAAGCGCAGATTCGCCGCGTGTTTATTGCGCAAGGCATGTTGATTGGCGTGATCGGAACCGCAGTCGGATTGGTGCTGGGGTACGCGATCTCATGGGCGGGCGGGCACTACCATTTTATTTCGCTCTCTCCCGAGGTTTATTCCATCGACTATGTGCCGTTCGTGCCGAGGCTGATGGATGGCGTGATCGTGGCGCTGGTTTCGATTGGGATTTCGTTCGTGGCAACAATTTATCCGTCGTGGTCGGCGGCGCGGATTCTACCGGCGGAAGCGCTGCGGTACGAGTAAGGCCGCTGTTCGTCGTTCGCTGTTTGCAGACCCGACCACCAGGTGCGAATAGCGAATAGCGAACGACGAACAGCGACCGACGTTCTACGGCGCGACGACTGCTCGGTAAATATTCAGCAGTCCATATCCGAACACGTTGTTTGGAACCTTGCCTTGCGTGCCGCCACAGGTTTCGGTGGTTTTAAGATGAAGAGCTTTGGTTTCGAGCAGTTTTTCGGTTGCGTCCACGTTGCCGATCAGGCTTGGCTTCGCCTGCCAGAGCAGCGCAATGCTGCCCGCGATGTGCGGCGTCGCCATCGAAGTCCCGGACCATCCCGAAGCATACGAATTGGTGGGCACCGCGCCGCGAATGCTGACGCCGGGCGCGGAAATATCGGGCTTGCGGCGGTTGCTGCCGTCGATCGTGATCGGTCCGCGGCTACTGAAACTCGCGATACGGTTCGTGGAATCGGTGGCGCCCACCGTCACCGAACTGTCGTAGAGTGAAGGCGGATCGGTGATGCTGGAGCAGCCCGATCCGGAATTACCCGCGGCTACTGCCGGAAAAATTCCCGCCGCGCGCACGTTATTGACAATCGTCAGCAGCGTGTTCGCAGAGCAGCCTTCGCTCGGAGGGCATCCCCAGGAATTGTTGATCGAGTCCGGCGCTTTGGTTGGATCGCCCTGGTTCGGATTGCCGTTCACCGGATAGGGCGCGATCAGAAACTGAAAACATTCGGA
Source organism: Acidobacteriota bacterium (assembly GCA_043734305.1). Taxonomy (GTDB): domain Bacteria; phylum Acidobacteriota; class Terriglobia; order Terriglobales; family Acidobacteriaceae; genus Acidiflorens. Next base: position 30,504 of record JAYTFO010000304.1, read on the forward strand.
GTACGTCGTGGGCGAGCCCGTACCGCTCGGGTCCATATTGCGGCAGCCAATCCACTGCGCGCCCGGAGCCACGCCGATCTGATTGCCGTGGCCGTCGTCTCCCACCATCTGGCTGACCGTAAAAGTGCCGTGACCGTGCGGGTCGATGGGAGTCGGCGAGTGCGTGGCCGTGGCATCGTGCCAGTTGTAGTCATGGTTTGCCTTGGTGCCGTTCCATCCGCGATAGTGTGCCTTGAGCGCGGGATGATCCCACTGTATGCCGGTGTCGGCGCCGGCGACGACGCGTCCTTCGCCCTTGAAGCCGAGCGCCCAAACTTTTGGCGCTTTCACCTTGGTGACATTCCATTCAATGCCGTTTGCCTGATCGGGAGCGTCGACCGCGCCGGGGATCGGGAGATTGGTGCGCACATGCGGGTTGGCGTCAATCTGTTTGACGTCGGTGCGGCTCGCGAGTTCGTTCAACAGCGCGCGATTGCCGCTAACCTGGATCATGTTCACGACCCAGAACGACTGATAAGATACGCCGCGTTTTTCCAGCAGCGCGATGATCGGCGCCTGCGTGCGGCTGGCCACGTCGCGCAGCGAGTTGACGACGAAATGCCCTTTCGCGTCCTTGGTAGGCAACGAAGCCGCGGATCGCAAGTCCGCTTGCTCGGTGAGGACGATCAGAGCCTCGGTGGCATTTCCGTGCGCCGTTTCCGTGAGCACTCGCGTAGCAATTTTCGGATTGGAAGCCGCGCCGGAACGCGGCGCCAGCGTGGTCAGCAGGACAGCGGTCACGCCGGCAATCGCCAGCACAACAAGGATGACTGCGGACAAACGTTTACGAAAGGTCATGAGGGTCCTCATAGTAGTGAGTTGTGAAACTGTACGGGGGTTGGATTCGCCGACCGAAATCGGCGCCAGGCGATCTTGCAAGGGACTGTAGCGTTGAAGCGAGACCGGTGTCAATGTGAAAGAGTTTGCGGTGTTGGTAGCACATGATATGTCCGGTTGAGATAGCACATGAAGTGTCCGCTTTGCGGGCGGCGAGGGTAGACCATGGCAAGCATGGATTTCTATCCGA
>JAYTFO010000305.1:0-2798 GCA_043734305.1 Acidobacteriota bacterium
GCGAAGCTTTCGATCCGCGAGACGCTGGTTCAGATGAAAGAAGCGGGCGTGGATTCGCTGCCCGGAGGCGGCGCGGAAATTTTTGCGGATCGCGTGCGGCACATTATCTGCGATCACAAAATTGACGGCAGTGAATGGCTCGACACGGCGCGCACCGCTCACCAGATCGGGTTGAAGTCGAACGCGACCATGCTCTACGGACATATCGAGAATGACGAAGACCGCGTCGATCATCTGCTGAAGTTGCGGGCGCTGCAGGATGAAACCGGCGGCTTCCAGACGTTTATTCCGTTGGCGTTTCATCCCGCGAACACGCCGTTGCAGCATTTGCCGACGACCACTGGCATGCTCGACATCAAGCAGATTGCAGTCAGCCGGTTGGTGCTCGACAATTTTCCGCACGTGAAATCCTACTGGCAAATGATGACGCCGAAAATCGCGCAGATATCGTTGCGCTTTGGCGCCGACGATATTGACGGCACGGTCGTCGAAGAGAAGATTTATCACGATGCCGGTGCGACCACTCCGCAGGGAATGCGGCGGCAGGATCTGATTCGCCTGATCACCGAAGCCGGCCGCGAGCCGATTGAGCGCGACACGCTATACCGTCCAGTTACGCGAACGGAAACTTCATTCACGGTATCTGTGTAGCCATAACGTCACTGGAACTTCCGCGTACTTTACGCATCTAACTACCATGGCCAACGAACAGACAGCAATCCTGGGCGGCGGATGCTTCTGGTGTATCGAAGCGATTTTTCAGCGCCTTACCGGCGTGACCCATGTTGAATCGGGCTATATCGGCGGACACATCGACAATCCCACGTACCAGCAGGTCTGCGGCGGCGATACGGGGCATGTGGAAGTCATACGCGTGACGTTCAATCCCGACGAGATCGGTTATCGCGACCTGCTCGACGTTTTCTTCGCTGTGCATGACCCAACCACACTGAACCGGCAGGGTAACGATACGGGCGAGCAGTACCGCTCGGCGATCTTCTACAACGATGAAGAACAGGAGCGCATCGCCGAAGAGACGATTGCGGAACTGACGGCGGCCAAGGCGTTTCCGGAGCCGATCGTGACTGCGGTTGAGCCCGCATCGAAGTTGTACGTGGCGGAAGGCTATCACCAGAATTATTACAACGAGAACTCGCGTCAGCCCTACTGCATGTTCGTGATCACGCCGAAGCTGGCGAAGCTTGAAAAGAAATTTGCGGAGAAGTTGCGGGCGTAGATCAGGCCGCTTCCGGGTTGTTCTTGGACTGGGTGGCAACCGACACGGTTCTTTCCTCAAACAGCAATCGCCGTAAACTGCGCAGATCGTTCAAGGCGCGGCTGCTGCTGTGCAGATGTTGTTCCAGCTTTTCCAGCTTGTAGTGAACCAGTCGCAGCGCCTCCAGGCGCCGGTCTGATTTGGCTCCGGTTGCGGCGTCCAGATCGGCTGCAATTTCCTGGCGAGCGGCGGCTACCGCCTCCTGCAGAAGGCGGACATAATCTCTGGCATTCTCGATGCTGTCGAATGGAGTCTCGCGTTGCCTAGTCATGGGGAGAGCCTACTGGTTGTAACACAGCGGCGACGGACTGCGGCAAAAATGTGGCGGAGAGGGTGGGATTTGAATCCGCCCTAAAACGTACATTCAAGGACTTGCAGAGCACGGACGGCGCTTTTAAGGACGCGGAAGTACCCATGAGTTCATGTTAAATGATTGCACAGTGATTGCAGTTTCGCCACTGGCTTCGAGTGGAGACCCCGATATCGCTGTTACAAAACCAAAAGATCGGTCAGGTCAGAACGGCGCAGGTGATCTTGAGCGTCCTTTTAGCCGAAAGCAGAATAGCAGAGCCGAGCCGACGCTTCAGGGACACACGACATATCGCCGATTCACAAGAGGTTGCAGCCTCATCTTCATCTTCATCATTGCGCTTGGCTTGGACAATCTCTTTAGAGATTTCAAGGGCAAGCCTTTCGATAGGAGTCTAGGGAGAGGCGTTTGAACATACCTACGATTTTGTTGGTTGCGTAGTTGGGGCAGAATCGCAAGTCCCTGTAGGAGGATTTATACTCAACCCCACCCACCCATTTTCCATCGCTGACCATCGGCTGCACACCGTTGCACTCTTGGTAGCGGTAGCACTTCTCAAAGATCGCCGCGTCCAGATATGGCTGAATAGCCGAGATGTTTTCGATGGCATTTTCCCAAGCAGCGGAAAGTTCCTTTAATGACTGCGCCCGAAGGCCTGGTGTATGGGACAGTTCGAGACTGGAAGTTAAGCGCTGGAACAATTTTAATTTTCAGGCATAATGCGAGTTATCAATTGCGTAAAATACTGCACGGAGTCGCTTGGGGTTTCATGGGCCGAAAACAGTCTCCTATCCTGAACAACAACAAGTTGAAATTGGGTTTTTTCTCTCCGAATTGCTCGGGTGGTATGGCGGTCACAAAAGCTCCCGAGCGCTGGGTCAATTCCTGGGACAACAACATCCGCCTGGCGCAGCTTGCCGACGAAGCCGGTATCGAATTCCTGCTGCCGATCGCGCGCTGGATCGGTTACGGCGGTGAAACCGACTTCCACGGCAGCGTGCTGGAGACGCTGACGTGGGCGACCGGACTGCTTGCGAACACGAAACGGATCAACGTCTTCGCCACCGTCCACACGGCGTTCATTCATCCCGTGGTCTCCGCCAAGCAACTCGCCACCGCCGACCAACTCGGTCACGGACGCCTCGGTCTTAACATCGTCGCCGGGTGGAACAAGCCCGAGTACGATGCCTTCGGCATTGATTTGCCGGAGAA
>JAYTFO010000306.1:0-4899 GCA_043734305.1 Acidobacteriota bacterium
TTGGTCTTGAGCGGGTTGATGAGATGAATTCCCTCGGGCAGCACCTCTCCTGTAACTCGTCCAAAAAGAGTTAGAACTCCCACCGCGCCGGAGTCGACACGAGTGACGGCAGAAAATAGAAAGATCACGGCTATGAAACCGATAACCCCAAGTCCCAGCAAGCGCAGCATGCCCCTGCCCGGTACGTTGATGACATTGCCCCGCGGTGGATCGAAGATCGTCATGGAACCTTACCTCATCGAGGATTGTAGGTAACGCATCACCGGGGCGTAAGTACCTGAGTGAGAACCGAGTACGCGGCGTCGTGGCTGGAAGCGTAGGGGGAATGCCCGTCGAAGGTGGCTGGGAGTACGAATGCCTTTGGTAATCTGCCCTGCACCCCATCGGTCATGCGATATTTTCAGAGGATATGTCCCAGACAAAGGCTCAAAGCGGTTACAGGCATTCGCGGGTCAAGCTGGGCGGTTCCGTGCTGGCGCTGGTGTTGCTTGAAAATGGACGCGAGATTCGCGCCCGCATGAATCAACTCTCCGTCAACGGGGGCCTGCTCTCGCTGGAGAACCCGCTGGATGAGGGCATCAAGGTGACCGCGCTGTTTCACTTGGGCACGACCAGTATCCGCACGCGGGCTGAAATGTTGTTTCCGATGTGGGCGACCAAGGGCTGCTTCCAACCTATCCGCTTCGTGGAATTGCCCGAAAAAGAACGCAACGGCCTGTCGAAAGAGTTGGAAGCCATGGTGCGCGCCGGCGCGCCCGAAGAAGACGACGAATAAATCGCGTCGAAAATCAAATTCTTAACAAGCTAAATCCCCCAACCCCCAGCCGCCCGTATCTGTTCCAGGGAATAGTTCTTCAACTCACCGATTCTCCCCAGCGTGATGTCCGGTTTCGGGTACTGCGCCACCAGGTTCCGATCGAGCGCGTAGTGGCCCTGGCGGGGAAAGACCGTGGTGACACGCTTACCCCAATGTTGCTTGATGGCGGTCAGCAGGCGGACTTTGTCGTCCACCATCACGTAATGGTCGGCGGGATACCTCGCCTCGACGTCCGCGAGTTCCTGCTCTTTGTGGACGTAGATCAACACCTGGCCTTCGAAAATGTCGTTGAGGCCGGAGCGATCCACTTTGCGGGGCTGGAAGACGACGTCGCCATCGCTCAGGATCACGGCTCTGCCGGACTGTTTCGCGTAGTCAACCGCATCCAGCGATTCAGGATAGAGGCGGTTGGCGAAGGGATAGTTGATCATGAAATAGGAAACTTCCAGGAGCCTTGGTTCACGCGGCTGCTCGACCCGATAGCGCTGGAGCGCGCCCAGATAGTCGGCGTACCCGAGTTCGGCACGCAGCTTCTCGAAGATATCCCAATAGCGCTGCGCGGAGGCTTCGCCCACGGTTGCCACGAGATGCCGCTTGAGATCGGCGGAGACGTGGTCGTTGTCGATCAGGGTATTGTCGACATCGAACAGGAACACTGTGCCGGGAATATGATCTTTGATACCAGTATCCACTGGAGTCTCCATTTGCACCTTAATCTTGCCAGAAAGTCAGATTCGGCGTCGCGGGGGTCAGTCTTCCGCTTGGGCAGGGCCTATGGAAAAACTTTTGAATTTCACGCCTTGTGCTAGTATCCCCACCTGTAGACTCTAAATCCTGCCCTGACAATGTACGGAGCTTCCTCCCCCATGGAACACATCGACCAGATTGCTCACAAACGATTCGAAATGCGATCCGGCCGAGTCTGTGAATTCTGCCAGGAGTTGGACCCGCAATTTTCCCATCGTCACCCGCTGGACCAGATGGTGGGCGTCAGCCGGAAGAACAGTGCTTCGGCCCATTTGACCGAGGATGGATACGTCCGGCACCGCATCGTGGAGTTAGACCGGCTGGCGTCGCGCGCCCCGCGCAACGTGGCCTGATTTTCGTCCACGGCGTTTTGATTCCCTGATCCTAATTGGGCTGACTAGCCGGAGACGCGGCAAGCCGCGCTTCTACCCGTGTTTTAGGGCCAGTTGAAAAGTCCGTCTTCTGGGACTTTAATAGCGGCAGCGAGGTTCCTATGCTATTCCGGATTCGCCCGCTTCTTTTGTGTATCGCTGGTTTGGCACTGGTAGCGGCTGCAACGCCTCGGCTTTACGGACAGATTCATGGAGTGCCCGCTTCGGTCACGTCGCTCGGATTCGGCGGCAGCACCTCCCTCACGCCGGGTGTCGCCGCCAGCGTAACGTCGCTCGGGCCGAACGGTTTCGGAAGCGGCCAAGCCCAGTTTGGAAATTGCTGCTTCAATCCGTTTTTCCAGACCGGATCGCAGTCTACTTTCTTCGTACAGGGTCATCACGTCCACCGCAATTTCTTTGTGGGCACGGTCCCGCTATACGTTCCCTACACACAAGTCGTCGTAGTGCAGCCGGTGGCGGTGGTTGCGACCAATGACGATAACGAGAGCGACGAGGAAGGCTACGCGAGCCGGGCGCCCGTTGTGGAACGTCGTGGATCGCGTTCCAACCGGACCCGCGCGGTTGCTGTGGAAGCCGCGCCCGCACCGGCAGGTCAACCCGTCGCAGCCGAGCCACCAGCGCCGGTTGTGGCGCAGCCCAGCACAGTGCTCGTGTTTCGGGATGGTCATCAGACGGAGTTGCAGAATTACGCGATCGTCGGCGACACGATTTTTGATCTGACGGACAATCGGTCGCACAAAATTCTACTGGCGGAGATCGACGTTCCCGCCACCCGCAAGGCTAACGACGCGCGGGGCGTGGATTTTCAGGTGCCGGGCAATTCCGGACAGTAGATGTGGCGCGGGCGCCCTCGCCCGCGAAAAGTCAGCGGTGAAGAGGAAGTCTTAGGATCTGATCAGTTCGCCAGAAGAACTGGCGGCAACAACAAGAGCACCTCCCAATCAACCCCAACATCAAAATCACCCCAACCCCAACGGCAGCGGGCGGGGGCGCCCGCTCCACATGTGCATGTACATGTACATGTAACATCGATTCATGCCTAAGAAGATGGCGGCGAATCCCGATGCGGCTTTGTCAGTCCAGATTTCGGCGCGGGGTGTGGCTCGATTGCAGGGCGGACACGTCTGGGTCTATCGGTCGGATACGACCGCGGCCGAGAACGTACCGCCCGGTGCGTTGGTCCGCGTCACGGATGCGCGCGGAAAGTTTCTGGGGACGGCGCTCTACAGCAGTTCGTCGCAAATCGCGATTCGAATGATTTCTCGCGAGCCGGTGACGGACTTGCCCGCTCTGATCGCGGAGCGGATTCGCGCGGCGGTCCGCTATCGAGAAAAAATCGTCACGAACAGCAATGCCTATCGCGTCGTCTTCACCGAGGCCGACTTTCTGCCTGGACTGATCGTTGATCGCTACGATGATGTGGTGTCGGTGCAGATCCTGACGCAGGCCATGGATGCGGCGCCAGTTCGTGCCGCATTGGTGAAGACTCTGTGCGAGGAACTGAAACCGGCAGGGATTGTCGAACGCGTGGATGCGCGGATTCGCGATCTGGAGCAACTGACGCCGCGAGAGTCGGGGCTGTTGTGGGGCGAGAAGAGTTCCAGCATCGTCACGATGAACGACACGATGGACGACCCCGGCGTGCGCTTTCACTATGACGGACTGCAAGGTCAAAAGACCGGAGCGTTTCTCGATCAGCGGGAAAACTATGCGGCCGCCACGCAGTATGCGCACGGCGATGCGCTCGACGTCTTCTGCTATCAGGGTGGATTTGTGTTGCACCTGGCGGCGAAATGTTCGAGCGTGACGGGCGTGGACAGTTCGCGTCCGGCGCTCGAGATGGCGGAGAAGAACGTGGCGTTGAATGGGCGCGAGGTGGAGTGGATCGAAGCGAATGCGTTCGATCTGCTGAAAGACTACTCGTCGGAAAAACGTCAATATGACACGATCGTTCTCGATCCGCCAGCCTTCGCCAAGACGAAGCACGATCTGGAGAAGGCGATGCGAGGCTACAAAGAACTCAACCTGCGCGCGCTCAAGATGCTGCGTCCGGGAGGCGTGCTGGTGACATGCTCCTGTTCGTTCCACGTGAGCGCGTCGGACTTTTTGGAAACGGTGGCGGAGGCGGCTCGGGATGCGCATCGGCCAACGCGAATTCTGGAGAACCGGGGCGCGGCGAAAGACCATCCGATACTGCTGAGCGTGCCGGAAACGGGGTATCTCAAGTGTGTGATAGTAACTGTAAGTTAATGCAAATAGAATGAATAAGTAATGTCGAAGGACCCCCAGGATGATGGAATCGTGATCACCGCCGCAGGGAGTTCTCCCAGTGCTCAGTGCGAGGGGAGAATTCCCTGCGACGGCGTTGTGGCTGTCGGCTCGCAAGGGGTTCTTCGACTGCGTTGCCGTCCGCTTCGCGAACGGCAACTTCGCTCAGGATGACACTCGTATCAATTTGGAAGGAGCTCATGAGTAAGAAAGAAATGCGGAAGCAGTTGGCGGCACTGAGCTTTTTTGAAAAAGTCAAAATCCTTGAAAGACTCCGCGATCAAAGTCTTGCGCTAGCTGCAAGCGGGCTAAGACGGAAAACTGAAACAGCCAATTCAAAGCAGTCGAAAGCATAGGAAACAAACCCATGGCAATTCGATGGGACAAATTCACAGTCAAGGCGCAAGAAGCCGTGCAGCGCGGGAATGAACTCGCGTCCGAGCATGGCAATCCGGAGTTGTTGCCGGTCCATCTGCTGGCCGCGCTCATTGAAGATCACGAAGGCATCGTGACGCCGGTGCTGGAGAAGATTGGCATTGGGCCGCAGGCGGTGCTGAGCGAAATCTATCAGGAGATTGAAAAGTTGCCGAAGGTGTCGGGCGCGGCGGCGCAGGCGACAATGTCGGCGCAAGTCAATCAACTCATCGATCGCGCATTCAAAGAGGCGGACACATT
>JAYTFO010000307.1:0-3100 GCA_043734305.1 Acidobacteriota bacterium
GCCTCTTGTGAGGGACAGGCTGGGCGCGAGATCCCACTGGTTGTAGGTGCTGAAGTCCACCGTGTTGTTCGCGAATCTCGCGTACTCGGTATTGTCAAACGTGAAGGTCGGCAAATAATTGCCGGTGGTGCTGGGCGAGTGGATCATGTTTGTCATTCCCAGTGTCTTCTGAGGCGTAGCATCGAAATCGCTGATACGGGGGAAGATCGAGGTAAAACGTCCGAAGCTCGCGCGCACATCCAGCACGGAATTGGAACCCATGATGTGGGTCCAGTCCGAGATGTAATTCTGGTCGGTGCGTTGCGAGTTTAGATCGCCCTCTGCAATGGGTGCTGGAAACCCGGTCGAATTGCGATACTCGTAGCCGTTCTGATACGTAAACATCGCATAGAAGCGATCGTTTAGTCCGAACACATGATCCCATCGCCCCATGGGTTGGTTGTAATGGTATTTGCCTGTGTTGTCAGGCGCGCTGAAATTTTGTTGCAGGCCGCCAAGGTTCGGCGCTGGATAAAAGCTCAGAATCTTTTGTCCCACCGGGCTGATGCGGTCCTTGGGGATTACATTCCCGGGGAAAGGATTTCGTATGTAAGTGCTGGTGCCGCCGGGCTGTATGGACCCGCCGCACTTCTCCGTCTTGGGATCGCAGATGTGTGTGGTGTACGGATCGAAAATCTGTATTCCGTACGTGGAGAAATGCTGGCCATCGCGAAGGTCGAGTACGGGCACATTGCTGATTTTTCCAAAGGGCGTGATCTCGCGCCAGCTCTCCTGGCTGTAAAAGACGAAGTCTTTATCTTTGCGAATCGGTCCGCCGGCCACGCCTCCGAACTGGTGCTGGTTATGCTTTCCACGTGGCGCGCCGATCAGGTTGTTCTGCGTCAGGTTGGCGTCCATGACGGTGTTGCGAAAATATTCGAACACGTCCCCGTGCCATTGGTTCGTACCGGATTTCAGAGTCGTGTTGACCACACCACCGGTAAAACGCCCGTACTGGGCATCGTAGGTGTTCGTCATCACCTTGAATTCCTGGACCGCTTCCACGTTCGGCGCCAGTTGCCAGGTTCCACCGTTGTCGCTGATGGGGGCGCCGTTCAGCAGGAACTGGCTGGTGCCCGTGCGGCCGCCATTGATCATGTACTGGTTGTTCGTATCCCAACCTCGCGTTCCGGAGAAGCCCGAAGATCCGAAAGCCTCCTGCGTGAAAATCACACCGGGAGTCAGCGCCAGCAGCATGTACGTCTGCCGGCCGTTCAGCGGATATTCCTGGGTCTTGATCTCATCGAAATTCAGCCCGCGCGATGCCGTGGCGGTGTCCAGATTTTCCTGCTGTCCAATCACGGTTACTTCCTGAGACATTTGTCCGACTTCCAGCTTGAAGGGCAGATTCAACTTGTCGGCGGTGAGGACCGTGATCTTTTCGCGCTTCGACATGCTGAATCCCGGCGCCGAAACTTCCACGTTGTACTCGCCGGGATTCAGAAACGGAATCGTGTAAAGCCCATTTCCGCTGGTCTTCACTTCTGTTATTGAATTGGTGTCAATCCGAGTCGCCTTCACGGTGGCGTTCGGGATGGCGGCCCCGGACGGGTCGGTGACCTGCCCCAAAATCGTTCCGCGGTAATCCTGCGCGCACCCCAGCGCGGAGAACACCGCCAAGAACATCGCGGTTCTTAGCAATTTCATCCCTATAACTCCTTGAGTGGAGGGTATCATACGCAGTCCCCGAGTGGACGCTGTTTCCGCTGGCATGATCGAGGCGGGTGCTTGTTCGCGCAACAGGTTGAAAAACTGAGGGCGAGCTGCTGTGCCTCCAGGAATACAGTCATTTCAGCCTTGCGGGTATAGGTGAGCTTGCCGCTTTCGATTTTCGTTTCCAAAGGGTCGCCGGAGTTGATGCCGAGTTTGCGGGATGAGTACCTGATATTTGATTTTGACCTGACAAGGGGCATGGAAGTTTACAGTTATGATCCAAAATGCGGGTGTGTTAAACAGTTGAATTTGTTCCAACCGTGGTATAGCAGAGGGCGTCAAGGTGCTAATGCAAACTCAATTTCCGGCCACGCGTCTCGTCCATGAACAGTTCATCCCGCAATCGATCGAAATCGCATCCAATTCAAGGAAAAATGGCAATCATCCGTTTGGAGCGCTGTTGGTAGACCAGAACGGGCACATGATGATGATCGCCGAGAATACAGTACTCACTGACCACGATGCGAACTTGCCACGCCGAAACGAATGTCATTCGCCTTGCCTCTGAGACGTTTTCACCCGCGGCCTCTCAAGCGCGACTCTCTATACAAGCACTGAGCCCTGCCTGATGTGTTGCGGTGCGATTCACTGGGCAGGCATCCCGTCTGTAGTGTTTGGCTGCTCGGCGGAAATGTTGGCCAAGATCATCGGTTCGGACGACTTTCTCTTCCCTTGCCATGAAATTCTTGCGAACACGACGCAGCCCAAGGTTGACGTAGTCGGACCTCTGCTGGAAGCTGAAGCAGTGATCGTACGCGAGGGGGTTTTGGAGATAGCGGGTACCGCGACGCTCGCCGTTCTGAGAAATCATTCCTCCCTTGTCGCGCAGCGTTTACCGATGATGCGGTGGGCCGCCGGGGCTCGTTCGGTTCAAGTGACGCACCCAACCGGACGTTGACAGGGCGGGGTCGAGTTGACGGGAAACGCGCTAACCGTAGATGTGCCTAGGCTCCCGCGATTGTGGCTGTGAAGTGGGCGTTTTTTTCCATTGGGCCGTCGATTGCGGATCAGTCGGCCAGTCTACGAAAAGCCTGGCTTTCTGGCCTTGGGCCCAGCTTCGGATTGTGTCGTCACCCAGGTACGACCTGCTTCCTGATCGGATAAACTAAGCTGGACCCTGAACATGCCGCTCTCTGTCGGTGACAAGCTCGGCCCCTACGAAATCCTGGCTCGGATCGGCGCCGGCGGGATGGGTGAGGTGTACAGCGCGCGCGATACCAGGCTGGGGCGCGAGGTCGCCGTCAAGATCTCAGCCGAGCGGTTCAGCGAACGCTTTGAGCGTGAGGCCCACAGCGTCGCGGCGGTGAACCACCCGAACGTTTGCACGCTATACGACGTCGGACCCAAT
>JAYTFO010000308.1:0-12642 GCA_043734305.1 Acidobacteriota bacterium
TTCCATCAGGGATTTGAAAACGGCATGATCGCCGGAATCATCAACACCGGGTTGCAGGAAATTTTTGACGGCGGCCTCCGCAACCGATTACCGTCGCACCCCGGGCACGAGCGCATGAAGCCGCTGACGAATCTTCCGGCGGACGGTGGCCCCGCAGCGCACATGGTCGGTCCGGCGAAGGGCGATGGCAAGCTGACCTTCGACAAACTTACGGACCTCTATCACTCGGGTACCAAGCATGAAGAGGATCAGCCAGCGCATCTGGTCATACACGACACGAATATCTGCAATGAGCGCTGCGTGAAAGAGTTTGGCAACCCCTGCCAGAATTTCTGCCCGGCCAACGTGTACGAGATGGTGGACGATTCGTCGGCGCCGAACGGAAAACGCATCAGCCTGAACGCCGCCAACTGCGTTCACTGCAAGACCTGCGACATCCAGGACCCCTACCAGATCATCACCTGGGTTCCGCCGGAGGGTGGGGGCGGGCCAAATTACGATGGGATGTGAGGGGAGCGGCACTTAGCGCTTGGCATTTAGCTAGTGCGCCGATTCCGCCCTGGACGCCCCATCCTGCCGTCTAGCCTTGGTTTGACCAAATGCCAAGTGCTAAGTGCCAAGTGCTGCCCCCGGGTATATACTGCTGCCGATAGTTATTGGCTGGAATCCGGCCTTGCGCCGGAGGACGGGGCACAGTTTTCATATTTCATATCGCCCCGTAATAGAACGCTGGCGGCGGGGCTTTACTTTTATTCCAGCCCTGGGATCGCCGGCGCGGGACAGGAATCGCTTTAGCGGGGCCTCTCCCGGGGAGGTCGATGCGTGGACGTCGTACTTATACGGCTTCTTTTTGTTCTTTTTGTCGGGTTCACCTGCTTCCGCATTCAACCGTTTGGCCTGCCCCCGAACCTGAACGCGGGGGTCGGAGTACTGATCGGCTGCGCGATCATCGTGTTCGAGTGGCGCTTGCGGGTCATGAGCCTGAGGCGGCTGATCGGGGCAGCGATTGGCAGCACGCTCGGCATTGCCGGTGCTTATTTGTTTGCGCTGGTGATCCGCAACAGCATCCCGCAAAGTGCGACGCAGAGTTTCCTGCAGATCCTCGTGATGCTGGTCATGGCATACGTGGGCCTGGCGGTGGGCGCGAATAAGGGAGACCTGCTCAACCTGGCGGCGTTGGGTGGAGTATTCGGCGGCGAAAAGTCAGGCAAGAAAAGTTACAAGATCCTCGACACCAGCGTCATCATCGACGGCCGCATTGCGGATATCGCCGAGACGAGCTTTCTGGACGGCATCATCGTGATCCCGCAGTTCGTACTCCGCGAACTGCAACTGGTGGCCGATTCCGCCGACTCGCTTAAACGCAATCGCGGACGCCGCGGACTCGATATTCTTCAGCGTCTACAGAAGTCCGGTGCGCTCCAGATCCAAATCGTGGAAGACGATTTTCCCTCCGTCCGCGAAGTGGATATGAAACTGATCGAACTGGCCAAACTCTACGAAGGCAAGATCATCACCAACGATTTCAATTTGAATAAAGTTGCGCAACTGCAGGGCGTGGCGGTGTTGAATATCAACGAACTGGCCAATGCGCTGAAGCCGATCGTGCTGCCCGGCGAAACGATGCGGGTGTTTATCCTGAAAGAAGGGAAAGAGTACAACCAGGGCGTTGCGTATCTGGACGACGGCACCATGGTGGTGGTGGACAATGCGCGCAAGATGATCGGCAAGACCATCGACATCGCCGTGACTTCGGTATTGCAGACCACCGCCGGCAAAATGATTTTCGGGAAATGGGATGAACGCTCTCCTGCGCGCCACGAGTCGAAGCCCGGGGTGCCGATTGCGGCGCCGGTCTCTTCCTCGACGGGAACGAACGGCCCTACCTCGGATCCAGGGAGGAAACCCTCGCCGCTGCTGGAGCACCAGGGCGAATAGATGAATTTCAGCCTTCTTTGCGTTCTTGGCGGCCTTTCTTTGCGAACTTTGCGGTTTAAGATTTTGAACTCGCCGCAAGTCAGGCAAGATCTTTAACCGCAAAGTTCGCAAAGAAAGGCAGCGAAGATCGCGAAGAAGTCTTCGGTTGATTTGATACTTTCCCGGACACACTCATATACTGAACCCCGGTTATGAAGGTTTTTGTCATTGTTCCGGCGGCCGGACTGGGCACGCGCATGGGCTCCCCTGCGGCGGTCAAGGCGAAGAAGAAAGCGCTGTCCAAACAGTTCAAGGAACTGGGCGGTGTCCCAATCCTGGTTCACACCCTGCGCAGGTTCGTCGAGTGTCCTGAGGTCTATGAGATCGCCATTGCCTTGCGGAAGAATGAAATTGCCGGGTTCCGCGCGCAAATCGAAAAGCAGTATCCGGAAATTCTGAACAAGCGATTCCAGATGGTGGAAGGCGGCGAGCACCGTCAGGATTCGGTCGCCAGCGCGCTCGCTGCGGTTGCCGCGGATGCGGGTGATATCGTGCTGGTACACGATGGAGTGCGGCCGTTTGTTACGCCTGAAATTATCAGGCAGGTCATTGTCGCGGCGCAGAAACATGGTGCCGCCATCGCGGGGATGCCGGCCGTCGATACGGTGAAACAAGTCGAGCGCACCGCGGAAGGCGCTTTGATCAAAGCGACGATTCCACGCGCCAGCGTCGTCATGGCGCAAACTCCGCAGGGGTTTCGTTATGACATTCTGAAAAAGGCTTTTGATGACGCAGCGACCGACGGGTTTCTGGGGACTGATGAAGCGTCCCTGATCGAACGCGCTGGACTGCCCGTGGCCGTCGTCATGGGTTCGCCCCGCAATATCAAGATCACCACGCCAGCGGATATGGAGCTGGCCGAATTTTATTTGAAAGCGAGTGAATAGCTAGTGGTTAGAGTTTAGAGAGCGGCGCGACCGAAGCTGCTCCCAAAACCATCGATGACCGAACTAACCACCAACCACTAATCACTAACCACCTGAATTATGAAACCTGAACTCCGCATCGGCTACGGTTGGGACTCGCATGAGTTCACAACTGGTATTCCGCTCAAGATTGGCGGGCTTGTTCTGCCTTACGACAAGGGACTAGGCGGGCATTCCGACGGCGACGTGTTGCTGCATGCAATTACCGACGCGTTGCTGGGCGCGATTGCAGGCCCGGATATTGGGTCGTTGTTCCCACCGTCGGATCCGCAGTGGAAGGGCGCGGATTCCGCGATCTTTTTGCGCGAGGCTTTGAAACGGGTTGCGGCTGCGGGCTATGAGTTAGTTAATCTGGATTCCACGTTGATATTGGCGGCGCCGAAAATCGGTCCGCATGCAGGCGCGCTCCGCAAGCACGTGTCGGAGTTGTGCGGGATCCCGGGCGATTGCGTGGGGATCAAGGCCAAGACTCCCGAAGGCATGGGCACGGATAATGCGGCGATTGCGCAGGTGGCGGTTTTGCTGAGGCGGGTGAACCTCGGCGGCTGAAGCCGCATTCATTGTTCGGCAGTTACGGCGCGGCTAGAAGCCGCGCCCCTTCAAAGCAAAGATGGTTGCTAGGCCTACTTCTTGGCTAGCTGGCGGGCGATCTCTTCCACAATTTTTGGACGCAGATCGGCGAGTACATTGTCGACAATGCTGGCAATGGAACTGGCGTCCGCTCCGCTCTCCGCCGAGGCTGCGGCGGCCATCGTTTTGGGGGTCTCTTCAGATTGTTTCACCGCTTCGACCGGATTGCTGGCGGGTGCCGGAGCTCCCGAACGGAATTGATTCCACGTCGATTTCCCACCCTTGCCCTTCGTTTCCTTGCTCATATCTTCTTCACCCCCCGGACCGTTTTCTGAACTCGATCGTTGTTCGCGCGTCTCAGTTTCCGCCGTTACGGCGCTGACAGTTTCGGCGGCCGCTCGAACACTTTCCACTTTCCCGGAATCTTCCTCGCCGTCTTGCGCACTGTCTTCTTCACGACCAATCGCATCGGCGAACGTGGTCGGCGCAGATGATTCCTCGGGCGCCTCGTCTGTGTGCGACTGCTTTGCGGAGGAATGGCTTGGTTCTGGCTCCATGTGCTCCGGGGCCAATGCCTGCTCTGTTGCAGCCGGTGTTGGGCTTGCTTCGATCGGCGTGGACGATACGACTTCGGCAGGCGACTCAGTTCCACTGACTTCAACAGCGGCAACAGGCTGGCTATCCGGCGACGCAAACGTCCGGAACATTTCAGCCTCGAGCGACCCGGCGGCTTCTTCCGGACTCAAGGGCACTGCTTCCGCGACCCACTGACTGCCGGAGCTGCGGGATAGTTCATTCGCCAACGCCGCACCCGCTTCCGCCAAGGTTTGGTGCGCGGCGGGGGCTTGTGCGGGAGTCAGGAAGCGCAACGCTTCCGCCAACTCCTCCGCGCTCGGCGACGATGCTTCTGCTCCGCCAGTCGCAGCAGAATGGGCTGCGACCGCAGGTGAAGATTCTTCGGCCGGGGACGAGTCCGCGACTCTTGGTTCTTTTGTATGGGCCGCTATTTCGGAAGTTGCGTCTACAGCGGCCTGCTCAACTTGTGCCTGTGCAATCGGCTCTTCAGCGGCTGGCGATTCAACGGGCAGCTCAGTCGATGGAGCTTGCTGCGCGGCGCTGGCCGCCGATACGAACATGGGCTCGTCGTCCCGGTCGATGGGAGCAGGCTCTTGCGCAACTGCGGTCTCGGTTGGGTAGGCGACTGCGTCGGGGATCGTCGCTTCAGGAGCGACGGCTTCCACCGGCGCGGACTCCGCGACCGCTGGAGTCGTTTCCACGGGAGACGCGGCAAGCGGCGTCTCTACTACTTCGTTCTTTGACTCTTCGTGCTTTGCCAGCTCGGCAGCGGCGACCTCGGATTCGCGCTTGATCTCTTCGGGTGCAGGCGCAATCGCTGCCTGTGCCTCAATTGTTTCTACCTGCGCGATTGTTTCCTGCGCGCGGGCTTCGGGTGCGATTGTTTCGGAGGCGGGTACAGCCGGACCAATCTCCTCGCCGATCGCGGTTACATTTTCCGGTGCGGGAACTCCATCGAGCTTGGCGACTAACTCGCTCAGGGCGTCCAGTTCTTCCGGAGTAATGTCGCGCGGGATATCCGGCACAAGACCTGGTTCCTGGGATCCTGATGGAGCGGTGCTTAACGGGAAAGGCGATCCCGCGGGGGCTTTGCCATTGCCGCGCCGAAAATCGCGGAAGCTCGACGGTGTAACGAAATCGGGCTCCGGTTCCGGTTCGCTCTCTTCCTTTTTTTTCTTGGAGGGAAATCGAAGCCGGTTTTTCCATCCGCTATCGTTGTCGCTATCGGCGGATTTATTTACGGTCGGATCGGCGCCGAAACGTTCCACCCCGGAGACCGATCCGCTGAAGCGCGCGCCCTCGGCCTGGGCGGGAACCATGCGGTCTTCCAGGCGCGCTAATGCGCTCAGCAGTTCACTGGCTTCAAATGGTTTTACGATGTACCCATCGGCTCGCACCCGGTTGGCTTCCTCGGGCTTAAACGGCTCCAGCTTGCCGACCGTCAATAGGATGGGGATACGCTCTGTCTCGGGCGCGTCCTTGAGGCGGACGCACACTTCCAGGCCACTGTAGCCGGGCATGTACACGTCCAGCACAATCAAGTCCGGCTTCTGCTCGGCCACCCGTTTTAGAGCCGCAGATCCGTTGTTCACCGTGATGACGTCGTACCCGGCGTCAGTCAGGATCTTTCGGCCCATGTTCTGGGCTGTAACACTGTCATCGGCGAGCAGTATCTTCCGCGCCAATTGGGCATCCTTCGAAGAATGGAGAGATAACGCGAAAGTACCTTGTCCACTATCCCAAGTCAATGACTGGTAAGCAGGTAACAGGTTACGACCGTTCTAGTCTGTTAGTGGAATTGCAGTTTTTGGAGCCGAAACGGGTGTAGGACTTCAGTCGCGCCGTCATGAAGGCAAAAAATGACCCCGGCGAGTGCCGCCGGGGGTTTTCTCAAAGCGCGTGTGGGGTGCGATGAGAGCGATGCGAATTGAATGTACTCTAGCGGGATCGCAAAAACGGCACAATACTGTAAAACTACTAGAAACCCGATGAGACAATAACACCTTTCGATTCAGTACATTGATAAGATTTCCGAGCCTTCAGGTCGCGAAATTCCTCGGTCCGCCCGTTCGGCCACTGGATCAAAATGCGCTCGGCTTGATCTCGCCGGCCCATGCCGAAGGTGAGTGCCAGCTCGGACTGTGAGAGGTAGCTGGAACCGCTCTTCACCATTCTGCTCTGCGTGATGCCGCCGCTTTCCAGGCGAACCACGGCTCCGATCGCGTCGCGATTCGATTGCGTTCCGACCAGACGGAGCCGGATGCTCAGGTTCGCGCCCTTAGGTCCGCTCAGTTGATCGTTGCGGAAAAGATACGCGGGCCCATTGTTGGTGGTAAGCAGAAGATCGAGATCACCGTCGCGATCAAAATCTCCGTAGGCTAAACCGCGGCCAACCTTGGGCTGACCAAAATCGGGGCCGACTTCCGCGGTTACATCGCGAAACGTCCCCTTGCCTTGATTCAGAAAAAGCTGCGGAGGTTGCGCGTAGCCGACGTTGCCGCGGATGTTTCTTACGGTTTCATCGATGTGTCCATTGGCGAGGGCGAGATCGAGCGCACCATCCAGATCGAAGTCGGCGAAGATGCATCCGAAGCCGAGCATGTTCTTGGTGGGTGAACCGACTCCGGCGGCAATCGCAACGTCGTCGTACGATCCCTTGCCGTTCGCACGAAAGAGTCCAGCCATTTCATTGTCGAAATTGGTAATGGCGATGCCTTGAACGCCGCTGTTGGTGAAGTCGGCCGCGTCCACGCCCATGCCGGCACGGGCTTTGCCGTCGGTGCTGAACGCGACGCCCGCGTCCACCGCCACTTCTTTGAAAGTGCCATTGCGATTATTGCGGTAGAGCTTATTGGGCTGCGTGTCGTTGGCGACGATCAGGTCAGGCCAGCCGTCCTGGTCGTAGTCGAGCAGCGCGACGCCCAGGGATTTCGAACTGCTGTCGAAGATGCCGCTGGTTGCCGTGACGTCTTCAAAAGTTCCGTCGCCGCGATTGTGGAAGAGCCAGCAGGTTTCGCCGCGATAGGCTTCGGGCGTGCAGTAGGACTTGTGTTTACCGTCGAGGCTGCAAAACACGTCGTGCTCCGGCGACCACTTCACGTAGTTACAGACAAAAAGATCAAGATGCCCGTCGCGATCATAGTCGAACCACATCGCCGACGTGCTGAACGCCGCGCGGTTCCCGAGGCCGCAAGATTTCGTCACGTCGATGAACGTGCCTTTGCCGGTATTGCGGAACAGCCGATTCTGGCCGACGCAGGTGACCAGGATGTCCGGGAAGCCGTCGTTGTTGTAGTCGCCGACCGCGACGCCCATCCCGTAAAGGTCGGGCGCATCCAGTCCGGCAGCATGGGTCACGTCGGAGAAAGTTCCGTTGCGATTATTGCGGTAGAGCTGAAGCGTGGGGCGGGCAGTGCCGTGTCCGGGCCAGTCGGTGCCGTTGACGAGGAGAATATCTTGCCAGCCGTCGGCGTCGTAGTCGAGAAAGGCGCAGCCGGAGCCCAGCGTTTCAGGAAGAAATTTTCCACCGAACGCCCCGCTGTGATGGCGGAAGTTGAGGCCCGCGGAGTTTGTCACGTCGGTGAGACGGAACGGAAGGCGCGGCGGATCGGCGGCCCAGAGTTTACCCGGAAGGGCGGCAGCGGTTGCGATCGCGGCAGCGCCTCGAAGAAACGAGCGGCGGTTGAGTGGATGCGAGAACGTGGACTAGGTCTCCCGAGTTCGATGATTCTTATAATGTACCTTCCTTTGGGACGCGGCGGGAGATGTTGGCGCTGAACTCGAACTGAGGGGATACAGGTCCGATAGCGTCTCGTCCGGCAGCGGGGTGCCCCAGACAACGCCGCGGTGCCCCATCCTAGCCGCGTTCTTTGCGGCTAGGGGTGGGTGCCGGGGACCGGAGTTAGAGGGTGCACACGAATCCCCAAGTGATCGAGGTCCGTGGAATCCCACCCTAGAGTCGCAAAGAACGCGACTTTAGGATGGGGCACCCTCGAGGCTTCTCGAAGGCCAAAGGAGTTGATTATCTGGCCCCCCCCGCCCTACCCCCGCGGCGACGTTGTTACCTGGGCTAATGCGTGGTAGAAATACGATCAGCGGAGGGAAGTAAAGATGGCAACTCTCGATTGGTCACAATGTCCCGCCGTGGAGAGTATCCCCGGCAAGGTGGGCGGTGCTTGGGTATTCAAGGACACCCGGTTACCCGTCGCAACT
Organism: Acidobacteriota bacterium; assembly: GCA_043734305.1. Lineage (GTDB taxonomy): Bacteria > Acidobacteriota > Terriglobia > Terriglobales > Acidobacteriaceae > Acidiflorens. Next base: position 8,262 of record JAYTFO010000308.1, read on the forward strand.
GTTATCGAAAACCTTGAGGATCTAAGTGTCGATGAAGTAATGGAGCAATTCGACGTGACCCGCGAGCAGATTGCAGCGGTTCTCGATTTTGTGGCGCAAAGCCTTGCAAAGCCAGCTAATCCAGCGCCCCCCGCCGATGCTCATCCTCCTTTGACCACGCAACGCCTCGCGGTATCGCCCGTGGCCTCTCAGGACACACTGTCATCACGGCTTATGATCAAGGTTGGGATCGGCTGACGAATGGCTTACTTTTAAGTGCGGCGGAACAGGCCAACTTTGAATTGCTCCTTACAACGGATCGAGGAATTCGTTATCAGCAGAATCTTTCGGGCCGAAAAATAGCGCTTGTTGTTTTGACCGGCGCTACGAAGTGGTCTCGTGTTCGGTTACATCTTGATCGCATTCTGGCTGCGGTAAATGCAGCGACACCAGAAAGCTACACTGAGGTTGAAATTCCCTACGAGTAGCCTTCAGGAAAAGCGTCGGTTGGGCCAGCCCCTCCATCAATGGAGCGCCTCGGGAGAAAGTGAATGCAGATAGTCCATGACCCCGGCGGCAAAAACCGCTTCAAGATGCGGCCTGGCACCCACGGCGATGCAGGGTTTGCTGACGCTCGTAAGGAACACAGACTGTGGCTTCTGCGCGATTGGTCCATGGAACACTTGGGTTCCGGCGCTTACGCGCTTTGGATCGGGATGAACCCATCCACCGCGGACCATGTCTGGGACGACTTAACCGTACGTGAGGACCAGGTGTTCACAGAACAGCATAGCCTAGGCCTATCCCGTATGTTTAAGGTCAATATCTCGTCCTATCGCAGCACCGACCCAGCCGGCTTGAATGCGCGGGGCGTGGTCATATCGCACCCGGACAACCTACTCACGATCCGAAGCTTAGCGAAAGGCGCATCGCTGATCGTCGCCGCTACGGGGAAAGTTCCTGGCATACTTGTGCCTCACGCGCAAAACTTGTTCCGTGCCATGAAGAACGATGGCTGCAAGATGGTCTGTCTAGGACTCACCCTAGACGGATGGCCGAAGCATTCAAGCCGCCTCGCCTATTCAACCCCATTTCAGGATTTCAACCCAGCTTGACGCTGCACTGAGGGGATAAAGGTCCGATAGCGTCTCGTCCGGCAGCGGGGCTGTGGTGATACTGGAATGTCCGAACCGCAGCCCTCGTTGCATGGCCAGTCAATCGGGCTTGAGTTGCGGACCGAGACGAGACCGGGCACTGCCGTAACTTTTCTCCGCGACGGAAACGGTCAACAATATTTTAGAAGGCAACTCCGTTCGAGCTTTTTGGCGTTGCCCCGGTGGGCAGAGGATTCTCCTGATGAATTGGGAAGAGGTTTATGTTGTCGCCGGGTTTTCGGCGTTCTCAGCGGTGCTGGTGCACGTGATTTATAAATGGCTGATCAAGCAGGCACAGCAAAACATGGGGATTGCGGCCGGCCCCAGAGTAGACGCGTTGACCAAGCAGCGCAAGCAGATGGTGATCCTGGCGACGATCATTGGCCCCGTGTTGATGGCGGGATTCGCCGCGTCTGGTCACCTGGGTGGGAAGCGGGTCTCGTGGCGAGACTACGCCTCCGAGGAAGGGGCGTATGCGGCCCAATTTCCGGGCGAGTTTCACGAATCGAACCAGACGATCGGCCCGGATGGAAGCTCGTTCAATCTCCACGTGGTGGAGGCGAGTTTGGGGAGCAACGGAAATTTTGGCATCATCGATCGGGAAGGGCCAAAACTTACTTACCAGACAAACGATCAGAAGGAACTGTTGGAAGTCGACAACGGGATATTGACCGAGATGAAGGCTTCCGCCGATGGCACGAAGTTCCCGTTTCCGGCGGCGTGGGGAGAAGTGGCATGCACCGAATTGCATGCCCACATGAACGACAACTCGGGAGATGTGATCGTGCGGTCGTGGCGCACCGGAGCGCACCAGTATTCCGCGGTGGCGCTCTATCCCAAACTCGAGAAGGCGGACGCGGTCGTGCAGCAGTTCATGGATTCTATTCATCCAACCGGCGAGTACAAGAAGCCGGGCGGCAATCACTCCGGCATCGAGTAGGGTGTCAATCGAAGGACCTATGGCAAACAGCGGAGCGGCACTCGCGCCGGCACCGGCGCGAATCATCGTCGGACCTGTTTCAACCAAGGCTGGCTTCCAATACTGGTACCTGGCCTGCTTCCCGGATTGCGTGGTCGCGGTTCAGCAAAGTATCGCAGCGTTCTTCGCGCTCGGAATGTCGCACAGCAGTCGTGGCGCCGCTAGCCCGATAAGTTTCTTGGTCCAACGCCTAGTGCAGCCATCCACCCAGGCATTCCGGCAACGGATCGAATCCGCTCTGCAGAGCACGCCGAAGGAGCGGCTGCTGGCGAAGCCCAACGTCGTCTACCCGGCAACGCAATTGAAAGCGATGATCCACCAGAAAAAAAAGGGAGCGCCTTTGATCTTGTCGGATCTGGTGTTGGAAACAACCGCTGGCAGCAGGCAAAGATACGGGATTAATTCTGCGGATTTTGAGAAAGTCTCCTCGCAACTAAATCAGATGTATCCCGCGAAGCTCAATTCGATCTGAATTGCCCTCGCGTCCGCTCAAGGGATATTCACCAGCCCGTTCCGGATGGCGTACACCACCAGTTCCGCAGTCTTGTGAATGCCGAGGGCGTCCATGATGTTGGCGCGATGCACGGCAACCGTATTCGCACTGAGATGGAGCTGGTCGGCAATCTCTTTGTTGGATTTCCCTTCCACAATCAACTGTAGAACTTCGAGTTCACGCGGAGTCAGAGCGGAATTTCGCTCACCCTTGAGGGCGGCTGGCCGAGAGACAGCGGGATCAAGCACGGTTTCTCCGGCGGCGACTTTGCGTATGGCGACTGGGAGTTCGAGGTCCATCGCACTTTTGAGGATGTATCCGCGTGCCCCCGCATCGAGCGCCTGGCGCACCCAGGTTTCCTCGGAGTGCATGCTGAGCATCAGGATGGCAACATCGGGCGACGCTTCAAGAATGCGGCGGGCGGCGACCAGTCCGCTGATGCCGGGCAGCGCGCAATCCATCACGATGACTTGCGGCTTGAGTTGCTCGGCGAGTTTGACGGCGTCGAGTCCGTCGCCCGCTTCGCCGACCACAACCATGTCGGCTTCATCTTCAAGCAGGCGGCGAAAGCCTTGCCGGACCAGGGCGTGATCGTCCACCAGCAACACTGATATTTTGTCAGGCATTCGTTTCGGCCGCCTCTCTGGGAACACGCAACCTTACCAGCGTGCCTCCAGTTGCGGGATGCAGAAATTCAATGGCGCCGTTCACCAGTTGGGCGCGCTCGCGCATGGCGACCAGTCCGATGCCGTGCACGCCGTTGACGGCGGCGAAACCCGTGCCGCGATCTTCGATCTCGAGTTCGAGCGAGTCCTCGGCGGCTGAAGCCCCTTCATCATTCGTCCTTGGCGGCACGGCTGAAGCCATAACCTTCCCAAGTGCAGCGTCATCTTGCGGCATGAAGCGCAGACGCACCCACGCCTGTTTCGATCCCGAATGGCGCGCCACGTTGTTCAACGCCTCTTGCACGATGCGATAGATGTGAACGGCCGCCGCGCCCGAAAGTGGGAACGCTTCGCCGGATTTTTCATAGGATATGGCAATGCCCGTCTGCCTTTCCACGGTCGGCAGATACCAGGCGAGAGTGGTCTCGAGGCCAGCCTCGTCCAGCATCACGGGATGCAGCGCTTGCGAAAGGCTGCGGACAGTGTTGAGCGTGTTTTGCGCAATCTCGCGCACTTCGTGAAGTTCGGTGCGCAAGGGAGAACCTTCCGGCGTGTGCTTTTCGGCGCGTCCGAGCATGGAGCCGACGGCGGTGAGAATCTGTCCAAACTCGTCGTGGAGTTCACGCGAGACGTAACGCAGCGTAGATTCCTGCGTGGCGATTAATTTTTGCGCCAGGTCGCGGCGCTGCGCCGAGAGCGTGGCAAGTTGTGCAAACAATCTGCGATTCGAGCGCATCAGATACAAGCTGGTGAGCACGATGGCGGTCAGGGTCGCGGCGAGAAATACGTACACCTGGCGCTGTACTCGATCGTAAATTTCGGCCGTCCGAGCGGCGACCTGCTCCTCATATTCGTTGTTCTGCACGAGCAGGCGCGCGACCGCCGTGCTGAGGGCCGCCTGTCGCGCTTGCAGAGAGACGCGAATCTCGGAGCGTGCTTCATCCTGCTTGCCGTTGTGTGCGAGCGCGAACGTGCGGTCGGCGGCGTCCCAAAACTGCGCGAGCGCGGAGCGCAGAAACTCGCGCTGCTCCGGAGAACGCTCCACCAGTGCCACTTGTTCTTCGCGCCGCAGAGCATCGTCGAGGTCGGCGCGGATGCGCTGAAATTGCGT
>JAYTFO010000309.1:0-5039 GCA_043734305.1 Acidobacteriota bacterium
AGCACGGTCCCGGAAAAAATCATCCCCGAGGTGCGAGATATTTGCCGCCAATGCGGTCCCAGGACGCGCGTGGCGACGACTTGATCTGAAACTTGCGCGGCGCTGAGTGTCGTCAGACACAGACACACCAAGGCCAGCGCGAACATTCTTCTGAATGCGGACATGCCACGTCTTTCTGGAAGGAATGGACCGGAAGCGGTCCGGGAGTGGGATCAGAATAGCGCGTTCGGGATCGCAAAGATGTGCGCGCCGTCACTGCGGATTTGTGATGGATCCAATAAAGTGGCCTGCCTAACATCAATTGACCATAGTCATTGACCATGGTACGATAGATCGAGTCTAAGACATGGAAGAGATTGCGATCTCCAAGTTCAAAGCGACTTGCTTGGCGGTGCTCGAAAAAGTGCGTAAAACAGGCAAGCCGATCCTGGTCACGCGCTTCGGTGAACCAGTGGCTGAGGTGTCTCCACCTCAACTGCCGAAGCCGAAGAACTGGGTTGGCACACTCGCAACAACAGGACAAATCATCGGCGACATAGTTTCTCCCGCCAGCGACGAACGAGACTGGGACGCTCTGCGCTAATGAAACTGCTGCTCGATACTCACATCTGGGTGTGGAGCGTGCTTGATCGCACACGTCTGTCTGATCGGGTTATCAATGCACTTCAGGACCCCGGCAACGAATTGTGGCTGTCACCGATCTCGCTGTGGGAAGTGCTGACTTTCTGCCAAAAGGGGAGGCTCTTGCTGTTCCCAACTCCGCCGGAGTGGATTGCGAATGCACTGGCCACAGTTCCCATGCGGGAGGCTCAAGTCACCTATCAAGTGGCAAATGAGACCGGGAGCGTGCAACTACCCCATCGCGATCCCGCAGACCGATTCCTCATTGCCACCGCCCGCGTGTTCGACCTCACCTTAGTTACGGCCGATGAACGGGTTATTGAGGCGCGGTCGGTGGCGGTGTTGGAAAACCGCTAGGTTGTGGACCGGGGGCCAAAGGCTTACTTCCGCAATTTAACTTCTGTCTTCTGCAGTCCCTAATGAATCGTCTTCGTCTTGCGCGACATGTAATCCATCAGCAGATATTGTCCCAGCGTGTACGGCGTAGTGAAGTAAGCTTTGCCGCGACACATCTCAGTTACTTTCTGGACAAACTGCACTAACCCGTAATCTGACGCCAGCATGAAGGTGTTGATCAACACGCCCGCGCGCTTACATTTCGACACTTCTTCCAGCGTCTGGCTGACGACCAGCGGGTCGAGGCCGAAGGCGTTTTTGTAAATGCGGCCGTCTTCGAGGGTGAGGGCGGAAGGTTTGCCGTCGGTGATCATGACGATCTGCTTCATGTCTTTACGCTGGCGGTCGAGGATGCGTTGCGCGGTGCGCAGGCCTTCGCGGGTGTTGGTGTAATAAGGACCAACTTGCACACGCGCCAGTTGCGAGAGCGGAACTTCTTCGGCGGAATCGTGGAAGAGGACGAGTGAGAGCGAGTCTCCGGGATACTGCGTGCGGATCAGATGCGACAGCGCCATCGCAACTTTCTTCGCGGGCGTGAAACGGTCTTCGCCGTAGAGGATCATGGAGTGCGAACAGTCCAGCATCAGCACGGTTGCGCACGATGATTGGTATTCGCACTGATGGACCTGTAAGTCGCGATACTCGATGTTCAGTGGCAACTCGAGGCCTTCGCGTTGAATGGCGTTTGAAAGCGTGGCTGTAATGTCGAGGTTGAGGGTGTCGCCGAACTCGTAGGTTTTCGAGGCGCCGCTGGTCTCGATGCCGGTGGCCATGTCGCGGGTGTCGTGGCGTCCGAAGCTAGACTTGCCGAGCGACCCGAGCAAGTCGCGCAAGGCTTTGAATCCGAGGAAGTCCAGGCTCTTGTCGGTGATTTCGAAGCGGGCTTGCTGCTGCGATTCTCCAACCTGCCCACCCACGCTCGAATTCTTTGCGGGATCGTGGGGCTGGTCGATGGAAATATAATCTTCCTGCTGCATGCGTTGGATAAGCTGCTCGATCAATTCGCTGAGATCGCCTTCCATTTGCATCTGATCGAGGCGGTCGCGCATTTCTTCGTCGAACAATTCGCCGTTGAGCAGCGCCTGCTCGATCGCGCGCCGCAACCCTTCCATGGTCTGCTCGCCATCGGGCAATTCGTACCACATGTTCTCTTGAAAACCGCTGCGCAGAAAGTAGTCGGAAAGCGCGCCCAGCAAGTCCTCCAGGCTGAGGTCGCCGGCGGGGTCGGGAACGTATTTGGAGTAGCGGATGCGGCGCAAGGCAGTTCTCAGTTCTCGGTTCCCAGTTCTCCGTAAGGCGGTCTCAATCAGAATTAGGTTTGCTGAGAACCGAGAACTGGGAACTGAGAACTAGTTAGTTAAATTGTTTTCTCGGACGAAATGGCATTTCGTCGTCCTGAATCGGTTTCTCGGCTTTTCTCGGTTGCGGCGATTTTTCTCCGGCGGTGAAAACGCGCTCTTCGTTGCGGCCGATGCGTTTGTGGGCGTGCAGGCCTTCCAGGATAAACTCCGCCGCCGACACTTGTTTCTCGGCAGTATCTTTCGGCCCGACGTTTACTTTGACGATCTTATCCATCAGGCCCTGGATGCGGCGCAGCGCCGACAGCGCCTCGTCCGCGCCCGCCGAATCGGCAAGCTGGATTTCACCGCCCAGATCGAACCACTGCACGATCTGCTGCATCTCGCTGTTCTTGAAATAGCCGTCGAAAGCTTTGGCAATCGCGCCGCGGATCAGTTCCCGGCTCACGAAGTCGGTGCCCTTCATTTCGCCTTCGTACTCCAGTTCCAGTTTGCCGGTGATGGCTGGCAGCGCCGCGTAAATGTCGCTGACGCGCGGAACGATCACCGCCTCCTGATGCGTCAGCGCGCGCCGCTCGGCATTTGAAATTACATTCTCCATCGCCGAGATGGGAAGGCGCTGGCTTACTCCCGAACGCTTGTCGATCTTCTTATCTTCGCGCGCGATGAATGCAATCCGCTCAATCACTTCCTGCACATATTTCGGCACATGCAGCCGGACCCCCTCTCGCTGAATCCAGGCTTCCTGTGCGGTGATCGCAATGCCTTCCTCGACGGTTGCCGGATAATGCGTGCGAATTTCCGATCCGATGCGATCTTTGAGCGGCGTGATGATCTTGCCGCGCGCGGTGTAGTCCTCGGGATTGGCACTGAAGACGATGGCGATGTCCAGCGGCATACGAATCGGGTAGCCCTTAATCTGCACGTCGCCTTCCTGCATGATGTTGAACAGTCCAACCTGAATCTTTCCCGCCAGGTCGGGCAGTTCATTGATCGCAAAGATGCAGCGATTCGCGCGCGGCAGCAGTCCGTAATGCACGGTGAATTCGCTGGAGAGTTCGTGTCCGCCGCGCGCGGCCTTGATGGGATCGATGTCGCCAATCAGATCCGCAATCGTCACATCGGGCGTGGCCAGCTTCTCTACATAGCGCTGCTCGGGAGTAAGCCAGGCAATCGGCGTTGCCTCCTCCTCGCGGGCGACCAGTTCACGACAGCGCCGGCAGATCGGCTTATAAGGATTGTCGTGAATTTCGCATCCTGCGATGTATGGCATTTCGGGATCGAGCAATCCGGTGAGCGCGCGCAGGATGCGGCTTTTTGCCTGTCCGCGCAGACCGAGCAAAATAAAATTGTGCCGCGACAGGATAGCGTTTACGATCTGCGGCACCACCGTATCGTCATACCCGACAATCCCGGGAAAGAGCGGACAGCCTTCGCGCAGGCGGGTCATCAGGTTTTCGCGGAGCTCGTCCTTGACCCTGCGGGACGCGAGACGCTGTTCGGAGAAAGGACTTTCGCGCAACTCGCCGAGAGTCGAGGCGATACTCATGGTGGGAACCCCCAAAACAAAACTGCCTTAAGCGGATTATACCGCTCGCAGGCAGTTCGCTTCAGCAGACCACTCCACAAGATAAGATGCGACGCCGAGGCTTCGCGGATGAGCCTGACCGATCCCGAAGGAAGACCGAAAGAGTGGCAACGACCGCAACTGCCGAGTTTCGCGTTCGACTCTTTCACACGTTCCTGTCCCCGGGTTTCTCCCCCGGGTTTTCCCAAAACCTGCGCACCGACGGAGTTTTTCCGCAGCGGTTCAGCCGTACCGAAAAGCCAAGCGATGTATTTTGGCTTCAGGCGAAGCGGTCAGGCATACAACGCCAACGTGAGAACTGGCCGGTGGCGGGCACACACCAAAATAGAAAGCCCCACTCCTTCGAGCAGGGCTTGCTGGATTCAAGCGAAGAGCTAAAGGCTAAGAGCTAAGAGCAAAGAGCCAGAAGCGACTCAACCACTGGGTACGCTAGCGAACAATTCCTATCGCCAGCGCCTTGCCGTTGGCGGTTGTGGTATTGCCAATCAGGGTCAGGGCTCCCGTGACTGGATCCCGCGTGAATCCGAGGACCTGGCCGGTGCCTTCCTGATCTCCCATGTAGACGAACTTGCCGGTAACGTCGGCCACGACCTGGCCTGCGCCTCCGGTGTACGGGGATGCGGCAAGCTCGGTGATGGCACCGGTGGCGGCGTCAACCGAGAATACGTGGATCGCGGTGTCGTCGTCAGTGGTGTAGAAGAACTTGCCATCGGGGGAATGAGCGATATCACGCACATCGGAGCTGTTGTTTTCGACCAACTGCGGGCCGAGTTGTGTGAGTGAACCGTTAGCCGCAATGGAGAAGCTGTAAAGTTGCGCGCCGCCGCCTTCGTCTCCTACATACAGGAAACTAGAGGTTGGATTTACCTGGATCGACCAGAGCCAGGCGTCAACACCAGTCAACGCGATGCTGCCAACACTGGTTAGACTTCCGTCTGTTCCGATCTTCAACGAAAACACATTCCAGGGCCCGGAGTTGCCGGGGCAGGTATCCGTTACCCATACAAAACTGTCATTGGCTGTGATGGCGCCGGTGTCGCACGCCGCAACCGTAAGATCGAGATCTGCAATATGAGCGAGCGAGCCATTGGAGTTGATCTTGTAAGCGCCCACCGTGGTGTCATTATTGGCGCTGT
>JAYTFO010000310.1:0-4679 GCA_043734305.1 Acidobacteriota bacterium
ACGCATACATCTTTTCGCGCTTGAGCAGGGCACGCAGGCCGTCGGTGAGTTGCAACTCGCCACCTGCACCCGGAGTGATGTCGGAAAGCGTTTCAAAAACCGTCGGCGTCAGAATGTAACGCCCGATTACCGCCAGGTTCGACGGCGCATCTTCGCGCTTCGGCTTTTCGACCAGGTCGAGAACTTCGTAGAGCTTTCCACCCGAGCCCTCAACTTCTTTCGCTTTCAGAACGCCATACGAAGAAATCGCCGCGCCCTCGACAACCTGCGTGGCAATCACGGAGCATTGCTTCTCGTCGAACACGTTCATCAGCTGTTTCAGGCAAGGCACTTTCGAATCGATGACGTCGTCCGCGAGCAGGACGGCGAAAGGTTCGTTGCCGACCAGTTCGCGCGCTGTGAGAACGGCATGGCCGAGTCCGAGCGCTTCTTTCTGGCGCACATAGGCCACGTGAATCATGTCCGAAATTTGGCGGACGATCTTGAGCAGGTCGGTCTTGCCTTTTTCTTCGAGCGTCTTCTCCAGTTCGTAGCTGACGTCAAAATGGTCTTCGATCGCGTTCTTGCCGCGTCCCGTGATGATGATAATCTGGTCGCAACCCGCGGCCAGCGCCTCTTCCACGCCGTATTGAATGATGGGCTTATCCACCAGCGGCAGCATCTCTTTGGGCTGGGCTTTGGTGGCGGGCAGAAATCGCGTGCCCAATCCAGCAGCGGGGAAGACCGCTTTGCGGACTTTCATGGTCACTAGGCTGCCCTCTTCTTCGGAGCGAGAATGCGTTCAATTTGTTGCAGGTGATTCAAGTCGTGCCCGGCAAGCATGCGGGTAATGTGCTCAACCGATTCCTGGCCGCGTTCCGAATGCATGCCGTAATGCTTCCATTGCTCCGGAGAAAGCGATTTGTAGAGAGCCAGATTTGCCTCGCGCGCAGCTTTCAGTTGGGCGATGCCGGCACGCGGACTGCGTTCCGCATAGTGTCCGGCTTCGACCCATGCATCCTGATCGAACGCTTGGATCGGCGTACCGGGGGCTCCAAGGATTGAGCGGACACGCCAGCCAATCACAATTTCCACGTCGGCCAGATGCGCGATAATTTCGGCCACCGACCATTTATCCGGCGCCGGCCGCTTGCGCAATTTTGGCGCGGATGCGCCCGCCACCAGGCGCTCGATCTTCTTGGGCGTGGCCGCCTGAATTCTTAAAGGTTCCTGTCCCGTGAGGTTGCCGATGATGCGCGCAGTGTATTGCTGTGGGGTTTCGGTCATGGTCATACAGGCAGTCCTTGGTCGTTCGTCGATGGTCGCTCGCGCCTGACTTGATCGTCGAACCATTGTAAATGCTGGCAGTTGCCGGTGGCCCTAGGTGGCCCCTGCTGGCGCTTCCTGCGCCGCCAGTTCCTCCAACAAATCGCGCAGCGTTTGCAGAACCGCGTCGGCGGCAGTAGCCTTGACGGAAAATTTGAGTGTCCCATCGGGCGTGAACTGCGAACCGCGCTGCGAAGCCACGAAGCGCGCCAGTTTCCCGGGATCGATCGCCGCATTCTGCCGGAACTTGATGTTCACCTGGTCGCGCTTTCGTTCGATCGCCGTCGCGCCGGCCTGCATCGCGGACAGCTTGAGGGTCGCATATTCGAGCAAATTTCTTACGGCTGCGGGCGGCTTGCCGTAGCGGTCGGTCAGTTCATTGCTCACGTCGCGCAACTGCGAATCGGTCTCCACGCCGGCCACGCGCTTGTACATACGCAGGCGCTGATTCTCCTCGGCAATGTAATCGGAGGGGATGCGGATGTTCAGGCCAAGATTGAGTTGGATGCCCGCTTCGTCGGGTCCAGCCTCGCCCTTCATTTCGCGGACGGCGCGTTCCAGCATCTGCGTGTAGAGTTCGAAGCCGATTGCTTCGATGTGTCCGCTCTGCTCGCCGCCTAACATATTTCCCGCGCCGCGCAGTTCGAGATCGAGCGCCGCAATCTTGAAGCCCGCGCCGAGATCGGAAAATTCCTTCAACGCCGCCAGACGGCGCCTCGCAATTGGAGTCAACTCGATCTCGGACGGAAGCAGCAGATACGCGTAGGCGCGGCGACTCGATCGTCCAACGCGACCGCGCAACTGATAAAGCTCCGACAGACCCATGCGGTCGGCCCGGTTGATCAGGATGGTGTTGCAGAGCGGAATATCGAGGCCGTTTTCGATGATCGTGGTCGAGACCAGAATGTCGGCTTCGTGATTCATGAACTTGAGCATCACTTTTTCAAGTTCGCCCTCGCCCATCTGCCCGTGGCCTACGGTGATGCGGGCGCGCGGAACTAGTTCCTGAATCTTCGCGGCGATTTCCCAGATGGACTCCACCCGATTGTGAACGAAATAAACCTGCCCTTCGCGATCGAGTTCCTGCTCGATGGCGGACTGAATCAGTTTGTAATCCCAATTCGCAACCACGGTCTGGATGGCCATGCGATCTTTGGGCGGGGTCTCGATCACGCTCATGTCGCGCATCCCGACCAGCGACATGTGCAGCGTGCGCGGAATCGGCGTCGCGGACATGGTGAGCACATCCACTTGCGTGCGCATCTGCTTGATGCGTTCTTTGTGACGCACGCCAAAGCGCTGCTCTTCGTCCACCACCAGCAGGCCGAGGTCGGCAAACTTCACATCTTTCGAGAGCAGACGGTGCGTTCCGATCAGGATGTCAACCTTGCCAACCGCAACGCGCTCCAGAATTTCTTTGATCTGTTTCGCCGAGCGAAAGCGGCTGATCATCTCAACCTTCACCGGGAACGTCGCGAAGCGCTGCTTGAAAGTTTCGAAGTGCTGGAAGGCGAGCACGGTGGTCGGCGCCAGTACGGCAGCCTGTTTGTTGTCGCTGATCGCCTTGAAAGCCGCGCGCATGGCGACTTCTGTCTTGCCATAGCCAACGTCGCCGCAGAGCAACCGATCCATCGGAAGCTGCGACTCCATGTCGCGCTTCACGTCGATGATGGCTTCCGCCTGGTCGTCGGTCTCGTTGTACTCGAAAGCGTCTTCGAATTCTTTCATCCACTCGGTATCCGCCGGGAAGGCATGGCCCTGCGCCGTCTTGCGCTGCGCATAGAGTTTCAGCAGCTCGTCGGTCATGTCCTTCATCGCCTTGCGGACACGGGCTTTGGTCTTGGACCAGGCCTGCGTCCCAAGATGATTCAGGATCGGCTTCGCGCCTTCCGCCGAGCGATATTTCTGGACGAGGTCGAGTCGCGTCAGCGGAACGTAGAGCCGGGCGGCTTCGGCATATTCCAGCAACATAAACTCGGCCGTGCCATCGCCCTGATTGATCTCTTTCAGACCCTGATATTGTCCGATGCCGTGTTCCACGTGGACGACGTAGTCCCCAACCTGCAGGTCGCGGAAGTCGGAAAGGAACGCCGAGACCTTGGACTTCTGCCGCTGCGGACGCGATGCGACCAGGTCCGACTCATCAAACAGATCGCGTGCGCCAAACACGGCCAGGTGCGCCTCCGGCAGCGCAAAGCCTTCCGGCAGATAAGCCTTCAGTAATGTTGCGGTGAGAACTTCGCCGGAGAAATAAGAAGTTTCATCGGCGTAGCTTTCACCGCCGCGCGTGCGCGTGCCAAGCCGGTAGGAAGCGTTGTACTCGGTGAACATGTCGGCGAGCCGTTCGACCTCGCCGGTATTGGGAGCGGCAAGGATCACCTGCGTGCCGGTGCCCACCAGTTTCTGGACTTCTTCGATCATCGCCGGCACTGCGCCGTGGAAGCGGGTGACTGGTTGCGAAACAAACGCGGCTTCTGGAATTGCGTCGCGAGCAATCCCGAGATATTCAAAGTCCGCTCCAGCGAGGGCCGACATTTTTTCCGCCCACGCTTCCGGCGCGAGATACAAATCCGCGGGCCGCACCAGGCCGCCGATCTCGCTGCGTTCGTGCGCTTCCTCGATTCGTGCCCAGATCTTGGCGAGTTCCTGCTTGAGAATTTCCGGCTCATCCAGCAACACGCGCGCTTCGGGGAGCAAATCGAAAATTGTGTGATGGGCCCCGGCCACGGGAGCATAGAACTCCCATCCGGGAAACACGCCCGCTCCCGAATCGCGCGCCGCCTGCTCGATCACTTCCTGCGAGCCGGTAATGCGCTTGCCGGATAAGCGTGCGTTGATCGATCCGAGCAATTCCTCCGTCACGGGAGTTTCGGTGAGCGGCAGCAGGACAACTTCGTCCACTGGATTCGACGAGCGCTGGCTGCCCGGATCGAACTTGCGCATGGACTCGACTTCATCCCCGAAAAATTCCACGCGCACCGGCCGATCCGACTCGGGAGAATACACATCGAGAATCCCGCCGCGCACCGCATACTGGCCCGGCATCTCCACCACGTCGGCGGAGGTGTATCCGACGGTGTTCAGGTGCTGGAGCAGGCGCTCGATATCAAAACTTTCTCCCCGCCGCAGGACGCGTGCCAGGTCGGCGTAGTAATCCGCCGCCCGCAACAGGATCGTAGTCGCCGCCACCGGCGCGAGCACGATCGCAGCGCGACCCGTCGCGATCTTCCATAAGGCGGTTGCGCGTTCTTCCTGAATCTCGGGGTGCGGCGACAGATTCTGAAAGGGGAGAACATCGCGCGCGGGCAGGTTCACGATCGAATCGGGATCGGCCGCCTGCGTCAATTCACAAAACGCGCGCAGCACGGGGAGAA
>JAYTFO010000311.1:0-3363 GCA_043734305.1 Acidobacteriota bacterium
TGCCATCGTTCTCGAATCCGTACTCACCTGCCCCCGCTGCGGCTTTGCCAAGCAGGAAACCATGCCCACCGACGCCTGTCTGGTCTACTACGAATGCACGAACTGCACGACAATGTTGCGTCCGCGGCCCGGCGATTGTTGCGTATTCTGCTCCTACGCCTCGATCAAATGCCCACCGATCCAGCAACAGCAGAACTGCTGCCCCTCTGAATAGTCCGTTAGTCCAACGGCATTCTCAACGCCTGTGTCAGCCGAGTTGCAGACCAAATAGCGCAGCGACACCAAGAACCGCGAACAGGCCCGCTGAGACATAACGAACGGCTCTGAACGAAATCTTCAGCGCCAATCGCTCTGCAAGCAACACGGCCGGCACATCCGCGATCATCATGCCGAGGGTTGTGCCGGTCACAACAGCTACCAGCGAGTCGTATCTGGCGGCGAGCGCGACCGTGGCCAATTGCGTCTTGTCCCCCATTTCTGCCAGAAAGAAGGTCGCCACAGTCAGGGCGAAGACGCCGTACTTTCCCAAGTGTCGCGGCTTATCATCCACCTTGTCCGGCTTGATCGCCCACAGTGCGATGGCGAAGAAGGAAATCGCCAAGCCGATTCGGAGCGTGGTCGGATCCAGCGAACTTCTGATGAACTCGCCCACTGCTCCCGCCAAGGCATGATTCGCAAGTGTGGCGACGAATATGCCCAGGATGATCGGTACGGGTCGCCGAAACCTGGCTGCAAGCAGAAGAGCAAGGAGTTGCGTCTTGTCGCCGATTTCGCCGACGGCGACAACCAGCATCGAAACAAAGAAGGATTCCATGGACTATCCGGTGGGCTGGACGGTATGAACCAATGACACATCGACCTCCGCCCAACCCTGGGACAGGACAATGTGTCAAAGGTCTCGCCAAACTACCGAGTCGAACGCGCCATGGCCTAGGCCAAGTATGTTGACGTGCTCCCCTTCGTTGCGAAGGGCGGCTACTCCCCAATGACTAGGCGGCACTCTAAGGATCAGCTTTTATGCTGTCAAGGGCGGATGTAGCATTAGAGGTAGCCCCATATCAAGCAGCGCCAAAAGGCGCCAGACGCGATCGATTCGAGGATGAGTTAATACATGCGCTCTAGCGCGGCCTCGCCATTGCACCAGATTCCCGCCAGTATCTGGGTCCTCGGTTTCGTCAGCATGCTGATGGATATCTCCTCGGAAATCATCCATAGCCTGCTCCCGGTCTTCATGGTCTCCGTTCTGGGCGCCAGCGCCTTTACGGTTGGTATTGTCGAGGGACTTGGAGAAGCGACCGCGCTCATCGTCAAGGTGTTCTCGGGCACGCTGAGCGACTATCTGAGAAAACGCAAAGTTCTTGCCGTCATCGGCTATGCGCTCGGCGCCTGCACCAAGCCGCTCTTTGCGCTCGCCCCGAATGTCGGCATTGTGTTGACCGCCCGCGTCCTCGATCGGGTCGGCAAGGGCATACGCGGGGCGCCTCGCGATGCCTTGGTGGCCGATATCGCGCCCGCGCAGATTCGTGGGGCGGCGTTTGGGCTGCGGCAGTCGCTTGACACGATCGGCGCGTTCCTGGGCCCCCTGCTGGCCGTGGGCCTCATGCTGCTCTGGGCGAACGACTTCCGTGCGGTATTCTGGATCGCGGTGATCCCGGGATTGCTCGCGGTGGTGCTGCTCGTCTTCGGCGTGCAGGAGCCGAAGCGTCCCGCAGGTCAGAAGCGCATTAACCCCGTCCGCTGGGCAAATTTAAGGCGATTGCGCGATGGTTATTGGAGCGTCGTCGCCGTCGGCGCCCTCTTCGTCCTGGCTCGCTTCAGCGAGGCGTTCCTGATTCTGCGCGCCCAGGAAGGCGGTCTGCCGGTCGTCTGGATACCTTTGGTGCTGGTCGCCATGAATGCGGTCTATGCGCTCTCAGCCTACCCCTTTGGCAAGTTGTCAGACGGCATGAGCCACGGGCGGCTTTTGGCACTGAGTCTGGTGGTGCTAATCGTTGCGGATCTCGTGCTCGCTTCGAGTAATCATTGGACGATCGTTTTTCTCGGCGTGATGTTCTGGGGTTTGCACATGGGGATCAGTCAGGGATTGCTCGCAACGATGGTGGCCGATACGGCTCCGGCCGATCTCCGCGGCACCGCATTCGGGGTCTTCAGTCTCGTGAGTGGCGTGGCGATGCTGATTGCGAGCGCGCTCGCGGGATTGCTCTGGGATCAGCTGGGCCCATCCTTCACCTTCAGCGCAGGTGCCGTCTTCTGCACGCTGGCGCTAATTGGGCTCGCGTTTCGTGGCGCTCGCACGCGGGATATCGATTGATGCGCATGGCCAGAGGTCGATCAATACATTTCTCACGTCTTATAGATGCCTTCATCCGCTCTTTTAGCCGCCGGAATTTCTCTTGGTGCCGGCGGATATCGCTCTTGCCGATGTCATCCTAAGCAGCAACGCGATGAAAACGAATTGTGGGAGAAACTGAACGACTGTCTCGACAAAGACCTCCCTGCCCTGCCCGCCCGTTGCCACGAGCGACTGGTGGTAGGCGATGCCCACCATCGCCGTCGCGCACGCGAGTGTCACGATCGAAACCGCACGCCCGCTGCAGAGAAGATTCGCTAGCACCAGTACCAATACGAAATTCACGACGTTGACATGAATCGGCTCGCCACTGGTTGCCGCGAGCCAAGTGACAAGAGCATACAAACCCCAGACGGTCAAACCGCTAACCAGCCGGCCATATCCGCGTTGGACCAGCAAGAGCAGAATGATAGCTGCGGCTGCTGTACCGCCGTTGATGAGCAGGACCCGCCCCGCGTGCGACAGATCGAAGGTCTCTCCGACTATATAGAGGGGTGCGGTGATGATTGCAGCACCGAGAATAAGCTTCAAGACCGTTGTTAGCGAAGTGTTGCCTGGTGCGTCCGAACCATCATCCAGATCGGAAACTCCGGCAAACAGTCTGTGTAGGTGATGCATTGATCTCCCCTCTTGCATTGACAACGTAACGACGGCATAAGCCGATGTAGGTTAGGCAGTTTACAAGGAGCCCCGGTTGTTCGACGAACTTTGTGGGGCGGATTGGAGATGGTTCCCCGGCGGCCTCTAATCTTTCCTTGCACTGCGGCCGCTATTGCGCAAGATTAGCGCGCTAACCTTGTGGACGCCGAAAGCGCGGCAGGACCCACTACAACTTAATAAATGGATGAAAAATCGACATGAAAATACTGGTCGTCGAAGATGAACCGAAGAGCGCTGCGTTCTTGCGCAAAGGACTGAGCGCTAGCGGGTTCGTAGTCGATCTGGCGGCCGATGGCGACGAGGCCCTTTCCCTAGCCGCCAGTTTGTCTTACGACCTGTTAATCCTAGATGTA
>JAYTFO010000312.1:0-12585 GCA_043734305.1 Acidobacteriota bacterium
CGAGCGCAAAGTTCGTCGGCGCTGAATTCAGAATGAGTCATCGCGATCAATCGGGTCGGCAGCACGGCGGATGGAGCGGCGCCGCCTCCGATCACGGATTCGCCGTCGCACAGCTGCAACTTCAGTTTCTGAGGCTTGATCCCCGCGAGCAGAGTTTCAGCCCGGCGCGCGATGTCATCTTTCGAAAGTCGCATCATGCGCAACACGGGCACGGCGTCATGATCGTGTTTGACGTAGGCCAGCAACGTCGCTTCGAGCGCAGCGTAGGTGAGCTTGTCGACCCGCAGGGCGCGAAACAACGAGTTCGATCGCATACGAGCGACCAGATCGGCGCGGCCGCTGATCATTCCGGCCTGCGGTCCGCCCAGCAACTTATCCCCGCTGTACGTGACCACATCGACGCCGGCGCGTAGACTATCCAGCACGCCCGGCTCTCCGGTGATCCCGACCGAGCGCAAGTCAAAGAGCGCACCACTCCCCAAATCTTCCACCAGCGGAATATTCTTGCGACGCGATAGCGCGACCAACTCTTCCAGAGCCGGCTGCTCGGTAAATCCCGTGATCTCGAAATTCGACCGATGCACGCGCAGCAGCAAGCGCGTCCGGTCGGTGAGGGCGCGTTCGTAGTCGGCGATGCGCGTGCGATTCGTGGTTCCGACCTCGCGCAACGCGGCTTGCGACTTCGACATGACGTCGGGAATACGAAACGATCCGCCGATCTCGACCAGCTCTCCGCGCGAGACAATGACTTCGCCGCCTTCAGCCAGCGAATTCAGTGCCAGCAGCACGGCGGCGGCGTTGTTGTTGACCACGATGGTCGAGATGGGGGCAACGATGAGTTCGGGCGCAGCGTTCTCCGCCAGCAGCTTTTGAAACAAGCGCTCCACGTGAACATCGCGCTTACCGCGCGCGCCCGAGCCAAGATCAAACTCCAGATTCGAATACGTGGCAGCAGTCTCGGCGATGTGGTCGAGCGCGGAAGATGCCAACGGCGCGCGTCCGAGATTGGTGTGCAGGATCACGCCGGTGGCGTTGATCACGGCGCACAACGAGGAACGGAGCGATTGGCGCAGTTGGGACTCGATGGCTCCAAACAGTCCGCCCAGCGCGAGGTCTAGAGACTCTTCGTCCAGTTGCCCGGCGGCAATTTCCTGGCGCAGCCGCGCGAGCACAACGCGAATACTTTCGGCTACGGCGGTGTGGCCGTCGCGATTCAGCAGGGATTGAACGCGCGGCTCGCGGAGAAGTTCGTCGGTGGAGGGGAGCTTCTGAAAGAGTGCCGGGTTTGGGATGGTGGACACCGACGGCGATTATCCCATACGCGGCGATGTTTTCTGGCGCGGGCTTTTAGCGGGCGGGGGTGCCCGCTCCACACTTGTGCGCGCTACAGCGTGTGCAGGTAGGCGAGAAGATCTTTGATCTGCTGATCGCTCATGACGCGGCTGAAGCCTTCCATCTTGCTGCGTCCATATTTGACGATCTCGCCGACGCGATCGTCATTGGCCGGCAACCCGCTCAGCGGCAAGTACTGCTGGTTGAAAACGCCTTTCAACGGCGGCCCCTTCTTGCCGCGCGACGAGTAGGATTCATGGCAGCGATCACAGTAGTTGTCGTAAAGTTTGCGACCTTCCGCCTGTTGCGGATTGAGACCGAGTTCCGCGTCCGACTTGCGGCGCTCGGCGTCGCAGGCAATAAGACTCAGCACCACGGAGACGCAGAGACACCGAGACAGGCGACCGAGTAGGGGCATGATTGTCGCGCCGCACGAACAGGCGGCGGCTGAAAGTAGGATAATACGTGAGCGATGACTGTGGCCGTCAAACGCGTTTACGAAAAGCCTGCGTCGTCCGACGGGGTGCGCGTCCTGGTCGACCGGCTTTGGCCGCGCGGGCTTGCCAAGGCGGACGCGGCCGTCAAGTTCTGGCTACGCGATCTGGCGCCTTCGAAAGAATTGCGCGAATGGTTCCATGCCAATCCGGAGGCGTCGCGTTTTTTTCGCAAACGCTATCTTAAGGAACTCGTCTCGGATGAAGCCCATGCCGCGCTCGAGAAGTTATATGCGCTCGCGCAAGCTCCGAAAAAGCTTACCCTTCTCTACGCGTCGCGCGACGAGGAACACAACAACGCGGTCGTACTGAAAGAGTTGCTGGACGGTGCGCGCAAGCCTCCGTCAAGCGTGGGTCGCGCTGCGGTGGGGCGTGGACGGATCAGGAAAGCGAAAAAACAGTAGCTGGAAAGCAGTTCTCAGTTCCCGGTTCTCAGTTCTCAGTAAAAACAAAATCGCGGCCTTAGCCGTGCAGTCGGCATCTTCCTACTGAGAACTGAGAACTGAGAACTGGTACTGGGTACTGGGACTTATAATCTTCCCGTCATGCCGCCGGCCGCTATTTTGAAGAAAATCGAATCCCTGCGCGACAAAATCCGCCATCACGAACACGGGTACTACGTTCTCGACGATCCTGAAATCAGCGACGCTGAATTCGACAAGCTCATCAACGAACTCAAGAAGATTGAAGCGGAATATCCCGAACTGATCACGCCTGATTCGCCTACCCAGCGCGTCGGAGGCAAACCGCGCGAAGGATTCGTCAAGGCGCGGCATTCGTCGCCCATGTTGTCGCTCGACAACGCGTACAACGAAGAAGAACTGCGCGACTGGGAGCGCCGCGTCCACGAACTCAGTGGACGCACCGATGTCGAATATATGTGCGAATTGAAACTCGACGGCATGTCCCTCGCACTGCACTACGGCGGCGGACAACTCGAACGCGGCATCACCCGCGGCGACGGCAACGTAGGCGAAGACGTCACCGCCAACGTCCGCACTGTGCGGTCGATCCCACTTTCCATTTCGAAAGAAAAATTGAAGAAGGCTGGCATTCCGGAAGATTTTGAAACGCGCGGCGAAATGCTGATGCCCACTGCGGCCTTCCGCAAGTTGAACGAAGAGCGCGAGCGGCAGGGGCTCTCGACGTTTGCGAATCCGCGCAACTTCACCGCCGGAACGGTGCGGCAACTCGATCCCTCGATTACGGCGCAGCGGCGGCTCGATTATTTTCCATACATGCTACTGAAAGACGGCCGCACTTTTTTCGATCGTCACTCCAAGACCATGGATGCGCTTGAAGCGGCCGGCTTCAAGGTCAATCCAAATCGCAAGCTGGCCAAGAATCTCGATGAAGTCTGGAAATTTATTCAGGCGTGGGAAGCGAAGCGCGATTCGTTACCTTACGAAATCGACGGCATCGTGATCAAAGTGGATCGCACCGCGCTCCAGCACGAACTGGGATTCACGGGCAAGGCTCCGCGCTGGGCGATCGCCTACAAGTACGCGGCCCGGGGCGGCGTAACGCAGATCGAAGACATCAAGGCTCAAGTTGGGCGTACCGGCAAACTGACTCCGGTTGCGTGGCTCAAACCGATTTCGATTGGCGGCACAACTGTTTCCCGCGCCACTCTGCACAACATGGACTTTATCGAGAGCCTGGGCGTGCAAATCGGCGACTGGGTGGAAGTCGAGCGCGGCGGGGACGTGATTCCAAAAGTCGTCAAGGTGGTCGAAGACAAGGCGCATCCGCGCGGCCACAAGAATTTCGCAATGCCGGAACACTGCCCGGTGTGCGGCGGCAACGTAGTTCGGACACCGGGCGAAGCCGACCATCGCTGTGTCAATGCAAACTGCTCTGCCAAGTTGCAAGGCGCGATTTTGCATTTCGCATCGCGCCACGTCATGAATATCGACGGACTGGGTGAAGCGCTCGTCAATCAGTTGCACGAGCAGGGCATGGTGAAAAATGTCGCTGACCTCTACCGCCTCAGCAAAGACGATTTGCTGAAACTGGAACGAATGGGCGATAAGTCCGCGGAGAACGTGCTCGCGGAGATTGCGTCGTCGAAGAAAGCGCCGCTGGAACGTGTGGTCTACGGCCTGGGGATACGGTTTGTCGGCGAGCGCACCGCGCAGTTTCTCGCCGAACATTTCGGGTCCCTCGACGCGATCATGCGGGCGACCGCCGAGGAACTTCAGGAAGTCAACGAAGTCGGCCCAAGGATCGCGGAGAGCATCGTGGAATTCTTCAGCGACGAACACAATCGTCGAATGGTTGACGACCTGGGCAAGGCCGGCCTGACGCTCACCGGACAGAAGAAAGAAAAAGGCACGCAGCTAGCCGGCAAAACATTCGTGCTGACCGGAACGCTGGCGCGTCACTCCCGCGACGAGGCGAAGAAGTTGATCGAAGACGCGGGCGGCCGCGTTTCCGGATCGGTGAGCAAAAAGACAGACTATGTGGTTGCCGGGAGCGATGCGGGATCGAAGCTCGATAAGGCTCGCGAACTTGGCGTCGCGGTCATCGACGAAGCAGAGTTGGAAAAGTTGCTAGACGCGCCGCCGCGCGAGTAAAAATGCGGGCGAGGCGACGGCGCTACGCGCTACTTCTTCGCCGACGGCGGCGTGATCCCATTCAGGCGCAGATACATTGCGGCCATGCCGTAGTGATCCGCCCAGCTGCCCGCCAGTGCCAATGCGATCCGCGCCCGCGAAGCCTGCTGTCCGCCGAAGAAGTCGGTCATCTCGCCGAGTTTTGAGTCGTCCATTTTCGAGAGTGCGTCGGAACAGAAATCGAACGAGGCTTTGAGGGACGCGACTAGCTTGTCCTTCGCATCGGAGTCTTTCGCTTCTTCTACTTTCGGCGCAGGCACCGCGGCCACCTTGCTGCACATCAGGTTATTCGACTCGATGATGTGCGTCACCAGATGTCCGAAGGTGATCTGATCGGGGGTGGGCTTGTAGCCGAACTTGTCGGCGGGCATCGCGTCCACGGCGGCGACAATGTTTTTCTGCCGGGCGGGGAGGACTTCCTTGAGAGCGGAACTGACGGGGTTCTTGACCTGGGCCAGCGCGGCCACTGTTAGAAGGAACGGAACTGCCACGGCAAGAAGTAGGTTTTTCATGAATCCTCCGGATCGTTTGGTTAGCTTAACGCGGGCGGGGGCGCCCGCGCCACACGGCCAAGCCCGCAGGGTGCTGACGCTACCTCCCGGGGACGATTTCAAAGACGACTTCGATTTCATCTTTCACTTTGATCGCGCCGCCCGCGATGCTCACTGGAGTGATTCCAAGATCGGTCTGTTTTAGCTTCACCGATCCGGTGTAGCGATTTTTTGAAAACGCGATTGGAAACTCGACGGCATGAGTGCTTCCGTGAAGCGTGAGATCGCCGCGCACCTGAAAACGGCCACCGTCCTGGGGCGTGATCGAGGTCGAGACAAAGCGAATCTCCGGGAAGCGCTGCACGTCGAGCACTTTGTCGCTCTTCATCGTCTGCTCGATGTCGGCGCGTTCCGAGTCCTTCACGCCTTCGTCGATCACCTTCATGTCTTTCGCGTTGAAGGTTAAGGTGGCGGTGTGCTTTTCCGTGTCCAGGTGGCCAGAGGCGATCGGCGCATGAATCGTGTGGTTGTGAGCAAACGCGGAGAATAAGCCCGACTTTTCAACTTTCACAGTGATACTGGAATGCGCGGCATCAACGTCTACCGCTTGTGCGGCCGCCAAATGACAAGCCGTTGCCAGCACCACACAGCAAATAAAACTCTTCATGACGGTTCAGTCTACGCCCATTTACGGCGCCATCAAAAATCTACCTGGGCACCATTCGCTTGATGGCGCTCTCGGCACGCCTTAGACTTGCAACATGCACGTCCACGCCGGCCACGGACATTCCGAGCGAACCGGGCTCATCCTGCGCATCTCGCTGCTGGCGACCATGCTCTACATTGTTTTGCTGGTGGTGGCGGGCATTCGCGCTCATTCCCTGGCTTTGCTTTCAGAAGCCGGGCACAACTTATCCGACTTTCTCGCGTTGCTGCTTTCTTTGCTGGCGGTTTATCTGGAAGGCCGTCCGCCCAGCGCGACCAAGACCTACGGCTATCGCCGGGCCGGAGTGCTGGTTGCCCTCGTGAATGCCCTGTCGTTGATCGTGGTCGCGTTCTTCATCTTTTACGAAGCCTTCCAGCGTTGGCGGAGCCCAGAGCAGGTCCACGCCGGAACCATGATCGGCGTAGCGGCGGCCGGAGTAGTGATGAACGGCGCGATTGCCCTTTTGCTGTGGCGGGCGGGGCGAGACGTAAATCTGCGGAGCGCGTTCCTCCACGAAATTGGCGACACGATTTCCACGGCTGCCGTCATCGCCGGCGGCTGGGCGATCATGCTCACCGGACAATACTGGATCGATTCCGCGCTGTCGTTCGGAATCGGCGCCCTTATTTTGTGGTCGAGTTTCGGCATCGTTCGCGAGACCCTGAACATCCTGCTGGAAGGCACGCCGCGCGGCATGAACGTGGGGGCGGTGGAGCAGACCATGCGATCGATCGAGGGAGTGAGCGATGTTCACGACCTGCACGTGTGGTGCATCGGGTCCGAAAATTACGCGCTCTCAGCCCACGTGAAAATTGCCGACATCACGACTTCCGAAAGCGATACCATTTTGCGCGCCATCAACGACCGCCTCGGACACGAGTTCGAAATCCACCACACCACCATCCAGTTCGAGCACGTAGTCTGCGAGACCGCCCACGGCTGCGTGGCCGTCGTGAGCGAACCGCACGAGCGCAGCCATTAAGAAGTGCGGAGCGGGAGCTCGCCCGCTGCCGTCGACTTTGCCTTTGATTCGAAGCATCGCCTGTACTGTCGACGGCATAACCCATGGAGTTGCAATCATATAGCCGCGTCGAACTCAACCCTCCTGCCGGAGTTTGAGCCTTCTGTGGTACTCTCACTAAGAGTCGTTCCTCCCCGAAGAGCATCTAATTTCACATGGGTCGCTGGCGTCAACATCTGCGTTTTCTGGCTGCTGTGCAGCTTCTTCCCGCGCTGGAAAGCGGCGAGGAAATCCTCGTCGGCGGACAGGCAGTGATGGAAGGCGTCATGATGCGTTCGCCCCACGCCTGGGGGATCGCGGTGCGCAAAGCGTCCGGCGAGATCGTCACGCATAGCGAGCCGCTGGAACGCCCTTCGGAAAAACACAAGTGGATGGGTCGACCCATCGTGCGCGGTGTGATGACACTCGGACACGCCATGTCGCTCGGCTTCCGCGCACTCAAATTTTCGGCGAATGCCGCGCTCGACGAACTTCCGCCCAACGAGCAAGGCAAGAAAGTCGAGATCAGCGGCTGGGTGGCTGGACTCAACATCGCATTCTCAGTGGCGTTTTTCATTGTGATGTACAAATTCCTGCCTTTGCTGGCCACCACCGAATTGAAAAAAATAAATCCGATCTTCGGCGAACAGTTTGTCTTCAACCTGGTCGATGGCCTGATACGTATCGGACTCTTCCTGCTCTTCGTTTGGGGAGTTTCATTGTTTAAGGATATCCGCCGCGTGTATGAGTACCACGGGGCCGAACACAAGACGGTCTACGCGTTTGAGAATGGCGATCCTCTAACTACCGCCGCGATCCAAAAATATTCCACGTATCATCCGCGCTGCGGAACAAGCTTTCTGATGACCGTGATGATCATCTCCATGCTCGTGTACATGGCGATCCCGGTCCACACATTCTGGGCTCGCTTCGGAATTCGCATCGCCCTGCTGCCGTTGATCGCAGGTGTTTCCTACGAGATCATCCGCTTCGCCGCCAAGCATCGCGGCTCGCTCTTCGCGCTCATGACGGCGCCCGGACTGTGGTTACAGCGGATTACTACGCAGCCTCCGGATGACCGCCAGGTTGAGTGCGCGATCATCGCTTTGGATGCGGCGATGGCTCTGGAAGCGCAGCATGGTGGAGAGCTCGTGATTGCCTAGGGGCGCCCCCCCGCGAACATTCCTTACGTTTTATTCCCAATCAACCTAAAATGACACGTGAGACGCGGCTTGTCGCGGCTCCGCCGCAGACTGAGACGGGGCAAGCCCCGTCTCTACGAATAGAGTGATCAATGTTCGAGAGACTGGAACAAACGGAAAAGCGCTACGAAGAGTTGACGCAGTTACTGTCTTTGCCGGAGACGATGCAGGACTCCGCGAAATTCCAGAAGACTGCCAAGGCTCATAGCGAAGTCGCTCCCATCGTCGAGAAATATCGCGAGTACAGAGACTTGAAGCGTGGCATTGCTGAGAGCAAAGCGATGCTGGCCGATGAGACCGATGCCGAGATGCGCGCCTACGCTGAGGAAGAACTCGCCAAGCTTGAGCCGCGCGTCGGCGGAGTGGAAGAAGAACTGAAAGTCCTGCTACTGCCGAAGGATCCCAACGACGAAAAGAACGTTATTTTGGAAATTCGCGCCGGCACCGGCGGCGATGAGTCCACGCTTTTTGTGGCCGAAGTCTTTCGCATGTACAACCGCTATGCCGAAGCGCATAAGTGGAACGTCGAAGTGCTGTCCACGTCGGAGTCAGGCGTGGGCGGGATGAAAGAAGTGATCGCGTTAATCGAGGGCGACCGCGTTTTTTCCCGCCTGAAATACGAGAGCGGAGTGCATCGCGTGCAACGCGTGCCCGCTACCGAACAGCAGGGACGCGTGCATACCTCCGCCATTACCGTGGCCGTGCTGCCGGAAGCGGAAGAAGTCGACGTTAAGATCGAGGCCAAAGACCTTCGCATCGATACCTTCTGTTCTTCCGGGCCGGGCGGACAGTCCGTCAACACGACTTACTCAGCCGTGCGCATCACGCACCTTCCTACTAACACGGTCGTTAGTTGCCAGGACGAAAAGTCGCAGATCAAGAATCGTGAAAAAGGCATGCGTGTGCTGCGTTCGCGGCTGTACGAAGTCGAAATGCAAAAACAACAGGACGCGGTCGCCAAAGAACGCAAGCAGATGGTCGGCTCCGGCGACCGCTCGGAAAAAATTCGCACTTACAATTTTCCGCAAAACCGCCTCACCGACCATCGCATCGGCTTCACCATCCACCAACTCGAACAGGTGATGGACGGCAAGATCCAGCCTTTGATCGACGCGCTGATCACGCACTACCAGGCGGAGAAGATGAAGCAAGAAATGGTCGCAGTCGTGTGAGTGTGAGACGTGAACAATGCAGCTCCGCGAATCCCTAACCTCAGCGATCAAGCGCCTGACCGCGCAACAGGTTCCCTCGCCGCGCATGAATGCCGAGCTTCTGATGATGTTCACGCTCGATTGCGATCGGGCGCATCTCTATGGGCATCCTGAGCGGGAACTTTCGTCAGACGAAGTGCAGCGCTACGACGAGGCCATCGCTCGTCGCGCCACCGGCGTTCCGGCGCAGTACATCACGGGACATCAGGAGTTCTGGGGGCTGGATCTGATCGTGTCGCCCGCGGTGCTCATCCCAAGGCCGGAGACGGAGCATGTCGTGGAGGCAGTGCTGGAACTGATTTCGGGCGGCGACGGAAACCAAGGTCAACGGCCGCGGGCGGGGGCGCCCGCTCCACACGTGCGCTTGGTTGATGTCGGCACCGGTTCCGGAGCAATCGCTTTGGCCCTCGCAAAAGAGCTGCCCAGCGCCGAGATTCACGCTACTGATATTTCCGCCGATGCCCTGGAAGTAGCCCGGGCCAATGCCGCCCGTCATGAACTCACTTCGCGAATTACTTATCATCACGCTGACCTGCTCACTGGGCTGCCTGCAGGGGAGTTCGACTTTGTGGTTTCCAATCCACCGTATGTGGGCGAGTCTGAAGAAGAGCAAGTGCAGCTCGAAGTGCGGAAGTTCGAACCCAGAGGGGCCGTATTCGCCGGCCTTACCGGCCTGGAAGTGATTGAAAGATTGATTCCGCAGGCCGGAGAGGCTCTGCGTCCGGGTGGATGGCTGGTGTTTGAGATCAGTGGGACGATTGCGGCGGGCGTGCAACGGCTTCTTGCTGGCTGGGCTGACATGAAAATTACAAATGATCTGCAAGGAATTGCACGCGTGGCTCGAGCCCGAAAGTAAATTCGGCCGCCAGAGCCTGATTCGTGCGTCGCAACGCGGCTTTGCCGTAGACCATCCGTCCCAGATTTGCAATAATGCATGAACCTCAGGGGGTTGAGGAGTTGAAGAGAGTCTTCACATTTTTCGGAACCGCTTCCGGCGCACAACTGGGACCGCTCGAACAAAAAGTGCTGCATGCGCTCTGGGCACGCGGCAGCGCTACCGTTCGTGAACTTCTCCAGGACGAAAAAATCACGCAGGCCTACACCACCGTGATGACCACGCTCGACCGCCTCTACAAAAAGCAATTGCTCGATCGAGTGGCCGAGGGCAGAGCCTTCCGCTACTCTCCACGGCAGAGCGCCGATGAATTGCGCCGCTTCGCGGCCCTCGAAGGCATCCGGCAGTTGCTCGGGTCCGGCGATGCGTCCTCATTGCCGCTCTCGTATCTGGTCGAAGCCCTCAGCGCGCACGACGCGCAGTTGCTGGACGAATTGCAATTGCTGGTCGAACGTAAGCGCCGTGAACTCAAGAAAGCGGAGCAGAAATAGTGTTCGCCCTCCGCGGCATCGCCGTTTCGCTTACGTTTTTCGTACTCTTGTATTGCTTTCTGTCCCTGGTGGTCGTCTCTGTGTGGCGCGGCGTTACGCTTCTGCGCGGCACTTCGCCGCAAGCGCGGGCAAACACGCTGTTCTGGATGCGGATTTTTCCTTTGCTTGCCTCCGGTATCGTCACACTGATTTTTGCAGTGCCCTCCTTTGTAATTTTTGAACCCCGTTCCATCGATGAAGACATGGCTCTGCCCCTGGTGCTGGGACTGGGCTGCCTGCTGCTTTTTGCTCTCGGGACCTTCCGCGTAATCACCGCGCAGAAAAGAACCGCGCGTGTGGTCGCCAACTGGCTGCTGGAAGCCACCGCCGTGGACGCAGGAGTAACTACGCCTACATTCTGTTCCTGGCGCGGTACGCCGCCACTTACCTTAGTGGGCGTTCGTTCGCCCCGAGTCGTGGTCTCCGGAGCGACGGTTGCCTTGCTTGGCGCCGATGAATTGCGAGTCGCGGTTCGGCACGAAATCGCGCATATGCGCTCCCGCGATAACTTGAAGAAACTGGCCTTTCATTGTTCCCCATTTCCTGGAATGGCAAATTTGGAGAGCGCCTGGCACGAAGCGGCGGAGCTCGCAGCCGATGACGGCGCTGTCGGCAGCCTGCGCGACGCGCTCGACCTGGCCGCCGCTTTGATCAAGCTTTCGCGCCTGATTCCGGTTCGCAGCACTCCCGCTTTCACCATGACTTTGGTAAACGGCTCCGGATCGGTCAGCGAGAGGGTGGCACGTCTCCTGGCTTGGAACGATCTCAAATCCCGGCCGCTGCCCACGCGCTGGTCTTATGCCATTCCACTCGTGCTCGCGCCCATCCTGTGCGCTGCCGCCTTCTATGGCCCTGCCTTGGCGCAGACACATAGAATTACCGAATGGCTCGTCCGCTAAGTCCCGCACCGATGGTTCATTAATCAGGCTCATCGCTAACTACTAGCTATGGTAGTAACTACTCGTCCCCACTAACCTACTGATTGAGTCTGGCTCGCCGCACAACGGGGCATCCCTCGGGCTGAAGCCCGCGATATTCAGTGGCCCGGGGCGGCACGGCTGAAGCCATGCCCTCCGAGAAGTATTTACGAAATGGCTGCTAGTTAGAACTTGGACAATCTTATCTATGAACATTGAACGATCCCTGCTCGCGCTGGGTTCGCACTATCGCCGCTTTTGCCTGTTCCTGATCGCGTTGTTTTCGATCGCCATGGCTGCATTCGCCCAAAACCCCAACGGATCGCTGCGTGGCGAGGTCCAAGACCAAAGCGGCGCACGGGTCGCTGCCGCGCGGATAGTCTTGACGTCTTCCGGCCAACCCCGGCGCCGCGAGGCGACCACCAACGACCGCGGAGAGTTCCGGATCGAAGGATTGTTGCCCGGCTCCTATCGCGTTGTCGTAAACAGCAAAGGCTTTTCGGAAGCCGCTGCCGATGTAGACGTCGTGGTCAGCTTCGTTCGTGACATCACCGTGGTTCTGAAACCCGTGAGCGACCGTGAATCGGTCAACGTAGAGGGACAAGCTTCGTCCATCACCACCGAAGCTATCGATACCGCAAGTGCGGTCCACGGTGGCTCCATCACGGCGAAGGATCTGGAGACGATTCCGCTAGCGCACCGCAGCTTCGCCAACGTTGCCTTGATGGTTCCCGGCACCGAACCGGTCGAGCCCTCCGATCCGACCAAGGCGCGCATCACCGCGGTTTCGTTCGGCGGCAGCTCTGGACTGAATGTGGACCTGTCGGTCGATGGCGGCGACAATTCCGACGACTACATTGGTGGATTTCTCCAGAATTTCTCGCCGGATTTCATCCAGGAATTTGCCGTGCACACTTCGCAGCAAGATGCGGACACCGGACGAACCGTCGGCGGGGCGGTTGTGATCACCACCAAGCACGGCACGAACGACTGGCATGGCAACGGCGCTTTCTATGTACGCTCTTCGGGCCTGACGGCGCGCTACCCGATCGACAATCCTTCCTCCGAGCCGAAGCAACCTTTTTCGCGGCAGAATTACATCGCGACCATCGGCGGCCCGCTCAAGCGCGACAAGGTGTGGTTCTTTGCCGGGATCGAAGCGGTCCATGAAAACGCCAGCATCAGTTACAGC